>DATLUQ010000001.1 GCA_035533015.1 Gemmatimonadaceae bacterium
TCCCCGCCGTTGTTCACGCGGCGCGACGCTTGGATGGCGCTCGGCTTCACGGCCGCGACCGCCGCGGCGCTGCCTTTCGACCAGATGGTCGCGGGCAACCTCCAGCTTCCGGCCAACCAGAACGAGCCGGGTCTCGTTCGCTCGTCGGCGCTGTTTCGCAACCTGGCCGATCCGGGCACCGTGTACATCAGCGGCGGGCTGTTCGCGGTCGGGAAGATGTTCGGCAACGCGACCCTTACGGAAATGGGGCTCCATGCGAGCGAGGCACTGGTCGTGGCCTCGGTCGCCGGCTTTGTGCTCAAGGGTGCGGTCGGACGGCCGCTGCCACGCCAGCACAGCGCCGACGCTGACAGCTACAAGTTCGGCCGCGGCATTCGCGTGGACGGCAACTGGCAGGCCTTCCCGTCGGGGCACACGCTGGCCGCATTCTCGGTTGCCTCCGCCATCACCGCCGAGGCGCAGTGGCGGTGGCCGGCCGCAGCCGGGTTCGTCGGGGCCCTCACCTACGGTACGGCAGCCGCCGCCGGGATTTCGCGCCTATACAACAATGCGCATTGGGTGAGCGACATCATTTTCGGCGCCGGGATCGGGGTGTTCTCGGGCGTCAAGACCGTCGAGTACGCGCGGACGCATCCGAACAACTGGTTCGACCGCGTGCTCGCGCACGCCGGCGTATCGCCGGCGCCTGGGCGGGGAATGACCGTGGGGCTGCATTTCTCGACGTCAGGTGGCGCGAATCGCTGATCGCGGGCACTGACGGCCGTCGTCGTGCTACGGCCCTGACCGGCGCCGGTCGTTCATGCCGGCGAAGTCCGTAGAACTGTGCGCTGTGGCGGCGCGGCGCGGGTGGCCGGCCGCCAATTCCAGCGCCTCGCGATTCTCGAGCGTGATGCCCCGATGCGCCACACTGATCACGCCCTGACCCACCAGGTCGCCCAGCGCGCGAGACACTGACTCGCGGGTGGATCCTACCATCTGGCCAATGAGTTGGTGCGTGGGCGGCTTGGGGATGTGTACGCCATCTCCCTGATCGGCGAGTTGGAGCAGGAGGTGGCATACGCGCCCCGGCACGTCGAGCAGGATGAGCCCGCCGATCTTGTGGTCGGCTTCCTGGAGGCGGTTGCACAGCGAACGGAGCAACCCGAGCGCCACTCCCGGCATGGCCATCACGATGCGGTAGAGATCCTCGCGGCGTAGCGTGAGTAGCCGCGAGTCTTCCATGGCGATCACCGTCGTCGCCGGCGCGTCGGCCTCGAACAGCGCCATCTCGCCGAAGAACTCGCCGGCCTGGCGAATGGAGAGGATCACTTCACGGCCATCCTCGGCGATGAGCATGGACTTCACCTGGCCGGAGACGATCACGTAGAAGGTGTCCAGCGGGTCATGGCCGGAGACGATCAGGGCGTTCTTGGGATAGTCGCGCGGACGCGCCACACGTCCCAGCTCCTCGAGGTCGTTCTCGCGGAGTTGGCCGAACAGCGGGATGGTGCGGAGGTAACTGGTGACGGTCATTGGGGGAGGGCTCGTTCCATGGTTCGACGAAACGCAACCCGGGCCGGTCCCGGGCGCACGACGGCCACACCATGTGGACGCGGCGGCGCGCACGGCGTAACGTGGCCGCGCCGGTGCCCCCGATTAGGTTTCACCGTTCATGCTCCGTCCATCCGTTCGATGATCGTCGGCCACCTTGGCCTCGCCCTCGGCGCCCGCGCCGTGGACCCCGAGGCGCCGCTTGGCTGGCTCGTGGCCGCGACCATGGCGCCCGACATTCTGGACCTCACGATCGCCGCAGGCGGGTACTGCAATTCGGGCGGTGTCTACACCCATTCTCTCGTCGCCATTGCTGCAACCGCCTCCGTGCTCGGGGCGGCCGCGGCCTGGCAGACGCGCAGCGGCAAGACGGCGCTGGTTATTGCCGCTCTCGTCGTGTCGCACCTGCTCGCCGACTACATCGTCGGCCGCAAGGCGCTTTGGTTGGGAGGCCCGGTCTGGGGCTTCGATCTCTACCGCTGGCCGTGGGCGGATTTTCTGGTCGAAGCGACGACGATCGCCGGTGGCTGGTGGGCGGCGCGCCGGTGGGGCGATCTGCCGCGGTGGGCCAGTTCGAGAGTTGCCGTGGTGGTCCTCATATTGGCCCAGATGGGGGCCGACGCGGTGCAGAATGGCGGCGCGTCCCATGATGCGACGAGCTGTGCCAAGGCGTGGGTATTCGAGCGAGACCGCGTGGACCATCGGGAAGGCGAATACCGCCATCGGTGACAGCGGCCGGGCCGGCGAGTAAGATGAAGGGTCCCGTTCCCGCCTTCGAGCCCGATATCGTCATGCGTCCAATCGCTTCCGCGGTCGCGTTGCTGCTCGCGCTCGCCCCCGTCGCGCCCCTGCTTGCCCAGAGCGGGCCGCGGACGTACACCCACGCTGACACGCTGCGCGGGTCCAACGGCCCCGCGCGCGCCTGGTGGGACGTGACCTTCTACGATCTCAGCGTCCGCGTGGATCCCGCCGACAGCAGCATCAGCGGGTTCACGGGCATCACGTATCGCGTACTGCACCCCGACCAGGAAATGCAGATCGATCTGCAGGAGCCCATGCTGGTGGACAGCATGATCCAGAGCGGCCGCGCGCTCGCCTACCGGCGGGATGGCAACGCCTTCTTCGTCGCTCTCGTGGCGCCGCAGCGAACGGGGGCCGTGGACGCCATCACCGTCTATTTCCACGGCAAGCCGGTGGTGGCGAAGAATCCCCCGTGGGACGGCGGTTACATCTGGCAGCACGACAGCCTGGGCAATCGATGGGTGGCCACAGCCAACGAGGGGCTCGGCGCCAGCGCGTGGTGGCCCGACAAGGACTACCTGGCCGACGAGCCCGACAGCCAGCGGATCGCCGTCACCGTGCCCGATCCGATGATCGACGTTTCGAACGGGCGGCTGCGCAGCACCACGCACCATGCCGACGGCACGACGACCTATGAATGGTTCGTCCAGAACCCGATCAACAACTACGACGTCGAAGTGAACGCCGGCAGCTACGCGCATTACCGCGAGACCTATCAGGGCGAGGACGGTCCCCTGACGATGGACTTCTGGCCTCTCGCCTACCATCTGGACGCCGCCGAGCGCCAGTGGGCCCAGGCCGTGCCGATGATGAAGTGCTTCGAGCACTGGTTCGGGCCGTACCCGTGGTACGCGGACGGCTACAAGCTCATCGAAGCCCCGCACCTGGGCATGGAACATCAGAGCGGCGTGGCCTACGGCAATCATTTCGAAAATGGCTATCTGGGGCGAGATCTCTCGCACACGGGGCTCGGTCTGGCGTGGGATTTCATCATCGTGCACGAGAGCGCTCACGAATGGTGGGGCAACAACATCACCATGCGCGACCAGGCCGACATGTGGATCCACGAGGGCTTCGCCAACTACGCCGAGTCGATCTACGAGGAGTGCCAGGACGGAAAGGAAGCGGGGGCCCGGTACGTGATCGGCGTACGCCAGAACGTGCGCAACGACCGCCCGATCATTCCGGCCTACGGGGTGAACGCCGAGGGATCAGGCGACATGTACTACAAGGCGGGCAACATGCTGCACACCATCCGCCAGATCGTGAACGACGACGAGAAGTGGCGCGGCATCCTCCGTGGCCTGAACAGGACCTTCTGGCACCAGACCGTGACGGGGCAGCAGGTGGAGGACTATATCAGCCGGCAGGCCGGCATCGACCTCAGCAAGGTGTTCCAGGAGTACCTCACGACCACGATGATCCCCGTGCTCGAGTACCGAATTGCCGGCGATACGCTCTGGTCGCGCTGGTCGAACGTCGTTCCCGGATTCGACATGCCGGTGAAGGTCTGGTTCGGCGCCGGCCGGTCGGCATTCCTCCGGCCGTCGGAGCGCTGGGGCCCGGTCGCGCTCACGGGCGACCAGGCGCTCGCCCAGCCCGGCGATTTTGCGGTGGATGAGAACTTCTACGTGACGGCCAAGAACGTCGGCGCCGCCGCCGCGTCCCACCGGCCGTGACCGCGCGCCGAACGATCACCAACGGATTCCCGAACCCACGGAGTTGCGTTCATGTCTCGCCACGCTGACGGTCTGCGCGCCGCTATGGCGCTCGTGCTGGTCGCACTTGCCACGTCGTGTACCCTCAAGCAGGAGGCACCGTCCACCGGCGGCGCGCTGGCGCCGCTCAAGGTGGTCGACGTCGCCTACATGGACACGACGGTCAAGGCCTGCACCGACTTCTTCGAGTTCGCCAACGGCGCCTGGCTCAAGACCGACACGATCCCCGCGGCGTATTCGTCGTCCGGTGTGTTCAAGGACATGGCCGACCGCAACGAACTCGTGGTGCGTTCGGTGCTCGAGGATGCCGAAGCCGCGCGCGCCGCGCTGCCCGACACCAGCACGCAGCGCAAGCTCGGCACGTTCTACGCCACCTGCATGGACTCCACGGCCGCCGAGTCGGCCGGCATCGACCCGCTCAAGCCCACCCTCGCGGCGATCGACTCCATCAGCGGGCAGCCGTCGCTGCTCGCCACCGTGGCCCGTCTGCAGATGAACGGCGCCAACGTGCTGTTCAGCTATTACCCGTCGGTGAATGTCCACGATGCGGCGCACTACATCGCCGACGTCGATCGTGGCGGCCTGGGGTTGCCCGATCGCGACTATTACCTCAACCCTGCGGCGTCCGCCGACTCGATGCGCCGGGCATACGTGGCCCATGTCGCGCGGATGTTCTCGCTTGCCGGCGAAGACTCGATCGCCGCGGCCGCCGATGCCAAACGCGTGATGGCGGTGGAGACCGAGATGGCGAAGGCTCAGCTGTCCCGCGTGGCCCGCCGCGACCCCAAGGTGAGCGACCACCAGATGCCGCTGGCCGAGTTCGCGAAGCTCACGCCGAGCGTGCAGTGGGCGTCGTACTTCCGCGAGATCGGCGTCACCGCGCCGGTCGCCACGTTGAACGTCGACGAACCGGCGTACATGAAAGCCGTGAGCGCGCTGCTCGCGAGCCGCCCGCTCGCCGATTGGCGCGCCTATCTGCGTTACCATGCGGTGTCCAGCGCGGCGCCCTGGCTCTCGTCGCCGTTCGTCAACGAGAACTTCGCTTTCAGTTCGCGATTCACGGGCGCCAAGCAGCTGTTGCCGCGATGGAAGCGCTGCCTGCGCGCCACCGACGGGGAGATGGGCGAGGCGCTGGGCCAGGCGTACGTGGCCAAGACCTTCCCGCCCGAGGCCAAGGCCAAGGCCACGCAGGTCATCCACGACGTGCGCGCCGCATTCAAGGAGCGGCTCATGCACCTCACCTGGATGTCCGATTCCACCCGCGCGCATGCACTCGACAAGCTCGCCAAGATGCGTGAGAAGATCGGCTACCCCGACAAGTGGCGCGACTATTCCAAGCTGCAGGTGAGCGACCAGCCGTTCGTGCTCAACGTCATGGCAGCCGACCACTTCGAGTGGAGCCGGGTCGCCAACCGCCCCGGACAGCCGGTGGACACCACCGAATGGGACATCACCGTGCCGACGGTCAACGCGTACTACGACCCGACGAAGAACGAGATGGTGTTCCCGGCGGGCGCCCTCGTTCCCCAGACCTTCGACCCCAATGCCGACGACGGTGCCAACTACGGATCGCTGGGGGGCAGTTGGGCGGGGCACGAGCAGACCCACGGATTCGATGACGAGGGGCGCCATTACGACGCTCAGGGCAACCTCCGCGACTGGTGGACCGCCGCCGACGCCAAGCGCTTCAACGCCCAGGCCCAACTCGACGCCAAGCAATACGACGGGTACATCCAGGTCGATACGTTCCACGTGAACGGCGAATTGACGCTCGGCGAGAATATCGCCGACTACGGCGGTGCGCTCACCGGCTACGACGCGCTCGAGACCGCACTGGCGCGCGACGGCCGTCCGGCGTTGATCGACGGCTACACACCGGAACAGCGCTACTTCATCTCGTTCGCGCAGAGCTTCCGGTCGCATTCGCGCCCCGAGGAACTGCGCAGCCGCGTCACCGTCGACCCGCACTCGCCGGAGCGCTGGCGCGTGAACGGCCCGCTGTCCGACATGGAGGCGTTCGCCAAGGCGTTCGGCTGCAAGCCGGGCGATCCCATGGTGCGGCCGCGCGACCTCGTGCCGAACATCTGGTAGCCCTACACACTCCATCGCCCCGGTGGGGCCCTCTCCTCCCGGCATGCCACCGGCCGACCCACTTCACCTGGAATGTCCATGCGTATCTCGATTGCCACTGCCTGCCTCGTCCTCGTCGCTGCCACGGCGTCGGCGCAGACCAACACCGCGCTGATGGCGGTGGACCACTACGCCCGCTCGCACGACTACGACCTGATCCACCAGCGCATCGTCGTGTCCGATTTCAACTGGGACTCGACGTCGTTCAAGGGCGTGGTGACGACAACGCTCGTTGCCCGGCGTCCCGATCTCGATTCGGTCGTCGTCGACGAGGGCGCGCTGCTCCAGAACACCAAGGTCACGGGCCCCGACGGCCGGCTCATCCGCACGGCACGGCACGGCGACACCCTGGTCGTCTTCCCGCCCCACCCGGCGGCGTTCGGCGACACGGTGGTGTTCACGGTGGCGTACGACGGCAAGGTCGACAACGGGCGCGGCCTCACCTACATCACCCCCGACGGCCTCACGCATCGGCCCCGGCAGATCTGGAGCCAGGGGGAAGACATGAACAATCACTTCTGGTTCCCGACCTACGACTTCCCTAACGACAAGGCGTCGTGGGAAATCGTCGCGACGGTGGACAAGCGTGACGTGGCCGTGTCCAACGGCCGCCTTGTGTCGGACGTGGCGCACGGCGCAGTGCACACCATGACCTGGCGCGAGGATCTGCCGTCGGCGACGTATCTCGTGTCGCTCGTCATCGGCCCCTTTGCCAAGATCCACGACAACTGGAAGGGCGTTCCGGTGGACTACTACGTCTACCACGCCGACAGCGCGAAGGCGTGGCGGTTGTTCCACCACACCCCCGACATGATCGACACCTACTCGACGCTCACCGGCGTCAAGTATCCATGGTCCAAGTACGCCCAGACCACGGTGGCCGACTTCTTCGGCGGTATGGAGAACGTGAGCGCCACGACGCTCGTCGATTGGCTTCCCGACACGCGGGCGTACCTCGACCGCCCGTGGTACTTGTGGCTCCTCATCCCGCACGAGCTGGCCCACCAATGGTTCGGCGATTTCGTGACCACCGAGGACTGGGCCAACCTCTGGCTCAACGAAGGCTTCGCCGAGTTCATGCCCGGGCAGTACTGGGGCCGGAAACTCGGCGCGCACGCCGCCCAGGATTACTACAGCGACGAGTACCGCGATTTCATGACCATCGACGCTCGCCGGCCGATGGCGCTGGCGTCATATCAATCCGATAATATCTATCCCAAGGGCGCCCTCGTACTCCAGATGCTCGAGGACTATCTGGGGCCCCAGCGTTTTTGGGCGTCCGTCCATACCTACCTCACCGGACACGCGGCCGGCAACGCCACGTCGGACGACCTGCGCCAGGCGGTGTTGGCCGCCACTGGCGAGAACCTCGACTGGTTCTGGAGCGAATGGGTGTACGGCGCGGGCTATCCCAAGTTCGACGTCGCGGCCGCGTACGACAGCGTCGCCCACGCCGTCACCTTGCACGTGATGCAGACCCAACAGGACACCCTCAAGCCAGATCGTAACGGCGTCCAGTTCCACGTGGCCGACGTGTTCCAGATGCCGGTGACCGTGCGCGTCGGTACGGCGCACGGCGACGTGGTGGCGCATGCGCAGCTCGACGCGCGGGATCAGACGATCACCGTGCCGGGCGTGGAGAGCGCCCCCACGATGGTGGTGTTCGACGACGGCAATCACGTGCTCAAGGGGCTCACCTTCGACGAGCCCACGGCGTGGCTCGCCACCCAGCTCGCCCGCGATCCCAACCTCTGGAACCGCGAGTGGGCGATCGCGCAACTGGCCGAGCGCCCCGCCGATAGCGGCGCCGGTGAGGCGCTGCGCAATGCCGCTCTCCACGCCGACTACTTCCTCACCCGCGAGCAGGCGGTGACGGCCCTGGGCGCCTTTGGGGCCGGCGACGCGCTGGATGCGGTGGCGCAGGCGGCGCACGACACGTCGGCCGCCGTACGCGCCGCCGCCGTGTCGGCCCTCGGCCAATTGGGAGGCGAACACGCCATCGGATTGATCCGCGATGCGTTCGCGCACGATAGCAGCTACGGGGTGCGTGCCGCGGCCGTGTCGGCCCTGGCCCGCGCCGACTCCGCGGGTGCCCCGGCGGTGATCGCGCAGGCGCTCGCCACCCCGTCGTATCGGGAGGTGATCCGGCACGCGGCCCTTCAGGCGATCGCCCAACTCAACGACACGGCCCGCACGGCCGACGTCGAACGGATGCTGGACCTCGACGGCCTGCCGTCGCAGGTGCTCGGCGTGTTCGCGGCCCGCGGTGACGAGCGCGCGCTCGACATCCTGGTCCGCCATCTGAACGACGAACGAGCGGGAGTCCGCCGCTACGTGCTGCAGGGATTCCGGGTTGCGCTCTCGCGCCCCGACCACGCCGCCGTGTTGGCCCGGCTCGAGAGTGCCGTGGGCGGCCTGCGCTACGCCGATACCCGGAAAGCCGTGGAGGCGATGATCGCGGGCAAGTAACCGCCGGGGAGCGGCGGAGCCAAGGGGTTGTCAACCCGGGCGGGTGCCTACTGCCCGTCCGGGAGGCGGAAGATGGCCAGTTGAGGGCGTAGCGACGGGGTGAGCGCGCGCGAGCCGGGTGCCGAAAAGTGCAGTGTCACGGCGCTTGCCGATGCCGGCGTGTCGAGTCGGTAGAACGCGCCCGCGCCGGGCGGCATTCCGGCCGGCGTCGTGTCGCTGGTGATCGGCTTGAGCTGCAGCGGCATGGCATACGGAATCTCGGCCGACGCGCCCGAGGTCGTGAACAGCCGCGCCCACAGCTGGCGCAGATTGCGGGTGAGGAACCGGTCGGCGGAAGGCGCCGTGGCCCGCGGGAGCCCGGAGAGGCTGTCGGTGTAGAGTGCCAGTCCGAAGTCGGCGAACAGGATGGGGAACGACTGGCCCGAAGCCGCCTCGATGCCGGCCACGCCGACGGACGAGGAGTTCTCCAGCTTTCGGTAGATGCTCGTGCCGTACTGGTCGCCCAGCCAGTGCACGAGCGCCCAGTCGCCGCCTCTCCAGTCGAATCCGTTGTCGGCGTCACTGTGCAGCGTGACGCTCGCCGCGTCGGGCCCGAGCGCGTACTGGTACGAATCGTACACGAAGCCGTTCACGAAGCCCTGGGACGAGTCGGGGAACAACTGCGACGCATCGTGCCGGCACGCCGGCGGCGGGCACCTGTTCTCGTAATACAGCGAGCCCAGTTCTTCAGCCGCGATGCTCATCCCCTCGTCCAACCACCCCTGCTGCGGCGCCCCGCCGCCCAGGACGACGTGTCGCGAGAAGCTGATCAGATGCTGCAACTCGTGCAGGAAGGTGGCGGGCGTGCTGGCCATGACGTCGCCGACGGTGTGCGCGCAACTCACCTTGGCGCCCGGGTCGGGCACGATGGAATAGAACACCTCGCCGTGATTGGAATTCTCGTCCGACGAGCCGTCGAAATCCACCGGGTCGAAGAAGCCGAGCACATAGCCCAGGGTCACGCAGGACAGGCGCGGCGTATCGGCGTTGACCACCGGCGACATGAGCATGATCACGCGCCCGTTCTGATCCACGTCCGACGGCTGGCCGAAGGCCGCCGTATCGATCGGATAGAGCGTCTGGTCGAAATAGGCGCCGAACTGCTGCACCTGCGCGTCCGAGAGGCCCGGAAGCGGCGCGAGCGTGTCGATATACAGCAGCACGCTCCCGCCAACATGACGGAGCTGGGCGGCAACGGTCTTCCACGTGGCGCTCGCCGAGGAAAGCGATGACCGCACGTGGAAGGTGCGCACGCTGCCCACCGGGGGTGGCGCGACGCTCGCGGCGGCGCGAGCCGCGTTGGCGCGAACGGACGCGCTTCGAAACGCACCAGCGGCGGCCATCCGCGCCCCGTCCGCCCGGAGCGCGCCATCGAACGCCGCCTGCCGCGGGTTCGGATGCATCGAAGAGCGGGTGGCTCCATCCAGCGAGCCAGCGGGCGCGGGCGCGGCCGACGGCGTTGACGCGGCCGCGGCGGCATTGGCGGTCGAGAGCGTGTACGACACTGCGTAGTCGGCGCCCTGGTCGGTCGCGAACTGCGGGACCACGAGGTAGCTCGCCCCGGCGCCCGCCACCGTGACCGTCGTGCCGCCGTTGCTGCAGTCGACGCGCGCCGTCTGGGCAACTGCCAAGCGCAGGGTGTCGGCCACGGAACATCGGGCGATCGTCGCCTCCGCCGGTGGCGGCCTGGTCACGATGTCAGCGGTCGTGCCCCCGCCGCACCCCGCTGCCGCGGCGGCCAGGCCGACCGCGACGCGGCGGACACAGGCGGAGCACGTGCTGGAGGGGCAGGAGCGGGTCGTCAATGGCGAGGGCGGAGGCTGGGGGTGGGGCGGGCGATACCGCGTCGGCCTGGCGGAGCGTCTCGCGGCCATGCGAAAGTCAACGTAAGCATGTTCGGTGGGTTCCGCCACGAGAGCCGCGTGGGCGCGAAGGCGCCACCTCCCGGAGGCCGGTGGGCGACTCGGGCCCGCGCTCCGCGCGAACAATCTGTAGAGAACCGTCATGACGGAGGCACCTGGGGTATCGGGCCACTTGCGCCTGGCAATTCCTCGCGTAATCTCCGAGATTAGCGTGGGCGTTAATGACTCATCATCGAGGGCGATGGGGGACATGGATCCTTCCCGGGCACGGCGCCGCGACTCGGGCGGCATCGCTGGGCTGAGACGCTACAGTACGCTGTTCGGGGTCGCGTTGGCGGCGTTCGGCCTGGCCGAGGTCGGACTGTTTGCCCTGCAACGCTCGACCTCGCGATGGGCCGACCACAGTCGCGAGGTGGCCCGCCTCGCCCAGACGGGTTACGCCCTGGCTCTGGAGCGCGAGGAGATGGCCAACGCCTTCCTTCTCTCGGGTGGCCGCATGGTCCCGACGCCCGGCGAAGGCTCGCCCGCCCCCGTCGATTCCACGCTGGACTCTCTGGTCGTTCTCACGGCCGATAATCCTTCGCAGATGGCCCGCGCTCGTGAGATTGGTTCGACGTTTCGTGCCTGGGACACAGGCTTCGCTGCGCCCGCGCTTGCCGGCGCGCTCAGTCCCGCGGCGGCGGCCAATCTTGATAAGCCGTTGTTCGCGCCGCTGCGCACCGCATTCGCGGAATTCCTCACCGCCGAAGACGTCCTCCACGAAGACCGGGTGGGCCGCAGCCGCATTCTCGGTTGGCTCGCCCTCATCGCGATGTTGTTTCCGAGCGGCATTCTCGCCGCGCTGGTCGTGGCATCCGGCCGGCGGTTCGCGGGGCAGGCCGACCAACTCGCGGTACAACAGGAACTGCTCGAAGAGCAAGCCGTCGAGTTGGAGCAGCAGGTGGAAGAGCTGGAGACTTCCAATACCGAATTGGCGGAGGCGGCCGAGTCAGCGAACCAGGCTCGGGAGCGGGCCGAGCACGAGGCACACGGTCGCCAGCGGAACGCCGCGCTCCTCGACGCTGCGCTGGTCAGCTCGCCGATCGGGCTCTCGTTGCTCGATACCGATCTGAGGTACATCAGGGTGAATCCAGCGATCGCGGCGATTACCGGACTGGCACCCGAGGCCCACGTGGGGCGCACGCTCCGTGATGTGAATCCGGCGCTCAGTCGCGACATCGAGGCGCAGCTCCGTCAGGTGGTCGAGACGGACGAGCCGATCCAGAATCTGGAGATGGTGCGGCCCGGACCGCGCCCCGAAGCCCGGATCCGGTATCTGTTGCTCAACGTATATCCCATGAAATCCGAGGCCGGCGAAACGCTCGGCCTCGCGGTGGCGGCCCTCGATACCACCGAGCAACGGGAACTGCTGGAGCAGTTCCACCACGCGCAGAAGCTCGAAGCGGTGGGCCGGTTGGCAGCCGGTATCGCCCACGACTTCAACAATCTGCTCACCGTCATCCGCAGCTACTGTGACCTGGCGTTGCTCGAAATGGCGGACGGTGCCGCGGGACGGGATGAGATCGTGCAGATCCGGTTGGCGGCCGAGCGGGCCGCAGCGCTGTCGCGCCAGATGCTCGCCATGAGCCGCAAGCAGGCGATCATCCCGCGACCCCTGGCCGTCAAGGAGCTCGTCACCGAGATCGAACCGATGCTCCTGCGGGTGACGGGCGAGACCGTGTCCCTCGACATACGCTGTCAGCTGTCGGTGGGTCTGGTGCACATCGACCCCACGCACCTGGAGCAGGTGCTCATGAATCTCGTCATCAACGCCGTCGACGCGATGCCCAATGGCGGACGGCTGGTGATCGACGTGCAAGACACGGTGCTCGACGCAGAGGCCGTGAAGCGGTTCGTCGGGCTCAAACCCGGCGGCTACGTTTCACTCGCCGTGCGCGACAGCGGCACCGGGATCGACGACGAAACGCTGAGACGAATCTTCGATCCCTTCTTCACGACGAAGCCGCAGGGCAAGGGCACGGGGCTCGGTCTCTCCACGGTCTACGGCATCGTCCGCGCGGCCGGCGGGCACGTGCACGTGCTGAGCGACGTCGGGGCGGGCACCACGTTCACCGTGTACCTGCCGGTCGGTGCGCCCCGCGATGGCGAGCCCGCGCATACCACCTCGCGGACGGCGCCCGCGGGACCCGTGGCCGGTGGACATGAGGTCGTGCTCGTGGTGGAGGATGACGATCTTCTGCGCACCTCGCTTGCGCGGGCGCTCCGGCGGCGTGGGTTCCAGGTGCTCGAAGCCGCGCACGGCGGTGAGGCGCTTCGCGTGGCGCTCGACCACGACGGTGCGATCGATCTCGTGCTCAGCGACGTCCACATGCCGGGCATGGGAGGCCGCGATCTCGTCGCGCGGTTGCTGGCCGCCCGGCCACGGCTCAAGGCGCTGTTCATGAGTGGTTCGTCCGGGGAGAACGCGAACGTGGCGGGCGAACCGCCGTCCCGCGATGCGTTCATCGCGAAGCCATTTTCGATCGACGATCTTGCCAGGCAGGTGCGCGCGGCGTTGGACGCGTAGCGTCCGATCTTGGGACGGGCAATCCCATTTTCGACCATGCGGGTTCGATCCGGATTCACCGGGGAGTGTCCAAGCCTAGTGTCTGAAATGACTTAGAGAGATTGCGCCTCGGCATGGGCCTTGCTATCCCTGGGGGGTGTCTAACCACGAAACGTCCCGCGGAGATCCTCGATGCGCTCACCCTTTGTACGGCTCGCCGTCGTCGTCGCACTCGCCTTCCCGGCACTCGGCGCTGCTCAAGCCCCCGACGCCGGGCCTCAGGCCATCTCGCTGGACGACGCCGTGCGTCAGGCGCAGGCCAACTCATGGCAAACGGTGCAGGCAAGAAGCGCATCACGGGTGGCCGACGCGAACTTCAAGAGCGCGGTCGCGGCCTTCCTGCCCAGTTTGAGCGTCGGGCAGTCGGCCTACCACAGCGGAGGCGCGATCTTCCTTCAGGGGTCATTGATCCCCACGTCCAGCCAGTGGAGTTACAGCAAGGGGTATTCGGTGGGGCTCACGCTATTCGACGGGGGCGCGCGGTTCCTGAACTATGCGGCGGCCCGGGCGAACCTTGCGGCCGCCGATCAGAATCAAGTCATCCAGCGCTACGCGATCGCGCTGAACGTGAAGGAGGCGTACTTCGCGGTTCTCGAGGCGCGCGAAGCAGAAGCGGCGGCCGATCAGCAACTCGCGGAGGCGAACGAGCAGCTGGCCGTCACGCAGGCCAAGGTTGCGGGCGGCTCGTTGTCACGGGCCGAATCACTCACCAGTGCCGTGGCCGCGGGGCAGGCCAAACTCGCCGTCATCACGGCTCAGGGCAGTCTCGTGACGGCCAACGCCGCGCTCTCGCGCCTGGTCGGCGGAACCCGCGAAGTGACGGCGATGCCGGCCGATACGGCCCTCGTGCCGACGATCAGCCTCGACAGCGCAACGCTGGAGAAACTCGTACTCGAAGGGCCGAGCGTGCGCCAGGCGGCGCGGCTGGTGGACGCCGATCGGTCCAGCCGCTGGGCGGCGATCACGCGGTACCTCCCGTCGTTCGGGGTGGGCTACTCCTACAGTCGCTACTACGCCAGCGACCATTTCATGATTGGCGGCGGGTCTCTCGTGAATAACCACACCCTCTACTACTTCGCCAACTACTCGCTATTCGACAATTTTCAGCGCGAAGCCAACGTCATAACGGCAAGCGCGAACGCCGACAACGCCAGGGCCCAACTTCGCGATGCCCGCCTCGCTGCCCGCGAGAATCTCGCCCAGTACCTGGCGCAGTTCCGCACCGCGCAGCAGACGATCGACCTCCAGCGGTTAACGATCGAGTCGGCCGAGGAGAACGTGGCCGCCGAGGACGCCAAGTACCGGGCCGGCGCAGCGGCGCTCGTCGACGTGCTCACGGCGCAGACGGCGCTCGCCACGGCGCGCCAGAACCTCATCCAGGCGCGGCTCAACGCCCGCACCGCCAAGGCCCAGATCGAGGCGATCATCGGGAAGGACCTCGAATAGCCCTGGGCGCTTGACGCCCTCCGGTACGCGGGCGTATTTCCCTCGACCGGCCGCGGCTCCTCCCTCCGCGGCGCCGTTTCGTGTAGTACGACCCTTCTCGTGACGCGCCCCCGGGGCGCGTCGGGAGTCCTCTGTGGCCAAGAAGCGTTCCCCCGCCGACTCGCTCGGCGCCACCGACGGCCGGCCGGCGGCACCGTCCGAAAGCCCCGAATCGTCAGTCTCGCGCCGCGACTTCCTCGTCCGCGCCGGCCAGTACGGTTGGACGCTGTCCCTCGCCGCGCCGTTTCTGGGCCGCTCGCTGCTCCCGCGCGCGCTCGGGGCAGCGCCGCCGCGCTCCGCACCGCCGTTGGCGCGCGCCCTGGCCGATGGGATCGTCCGTACGGCGCCCGTCAGCGCGCCGGTCAATCCAGCGCTCTTCTCCGGGCTCAGGTGGCGCATGCTTGGCCCCTTCCGCGGCGGACGTACCGATGCGGTGACCGGTGTGCCGGGCCGGCCCAACGAGTTCTATTTCGGCGCGGTGAATGGCGGCCTCTGGAAATCCATCGACGCCGGGCGCGTGTGGGAACCGGTGTTCGACGACCAGCCGATGGCGTCCATCGGCGCCGTGGCCGTCGCCCCGTCGGCGCCCGACACGGTCTACGTGGGGAGCGGCGAATGCACTCTCCGCGACTCCGTGGGCTACGGCAACGGGATATACAAGTCCACTGATGGCGGACGATCGTGGACGCACCTCGGCCTCGCCGACACGCAGCACATCGGCAAGATCGCCGTGCACCCGCACAACCCGAACATCGTGTTCGTCGCGGCCATCGGACACTTCTACGCTCCGAATCCGGAACGCGGCGTCTTCCGCAGCAAGGACGGCGGCAAGACCTGGCAGAAGGTGCTGTTCAAGAACAACGACGTCGGCGCCATCGAGGTCCAGATCGATCCGTCCAATCCCGACGTCGTGTACGCCGGGCTCTGGAACACGCGCCGGCCCCCGTGGTTCGTGTATGCGCCCTCCAACGGACCGGGCGGTGGCATCTACAAATCCACCGACGGCGGCACGACCTGGAAGGAACTGACCAACGGGCTGCCCACCAAGGGCATGGGCAAGAGCGGCATCGCGATCTCGGCCAGCCATCCGAACCGCGTCTACGCCGTGATCGACAATCTCGAACTGCCACCCGGCGAGAAGCCGCCGGCGACCATCGGACCGTTCGGTGCCGGCGCATTGGGGCAGGGCGGGTTCTTCCGCTCGGACGACGGCGGGGCGCACTGGACCAAGATGTCCGGCGACCCCGCGCTCTGGGGCCGCGGCTGGTACTTCGAGCACGTGGTGTGCGATCCCCGGAACCCCGACATCGTGTACGTGTCCAACGTTGCCGTATCGCGCACCGAGGACGGCGGCAAGACCTGGGTCGCGCTGCGCGGCTCGCCGGGCGGCGACGACTACCATCAGGCGTGGGTCTCTCCCGACGACCCGGATACGATGGTCGTGGCCAGCGATCAGGGCACCATCATCACGCGCAACGCGCGCACCAGCGATCCGCGCGAGGTCACCTGGAGTTCGTGGCTCAACCAGCCCACCGCGCAGATGTACCACATCTCAGTGGATTATCGGTTCCCGTACTGGGTGACCGGCGCCCAGCAGGACAGCGGCGCCGTCGCGGTGTGCGTGCGCGGCAAGTTCGGCGAGATCTCCACCCGCGACTGGGAGCCGATCGGCGCCGGCGGCGAGAGCGGCTACACGGCCGGCGATCCGCTGCATCCGGGCATCATCTATGGCGGTACCGGAAACCGGTTCGACCTCGCGCTCAATCGCAACGTGCCGGGCACGACGGCGCCCGAGGTTCCCGACGGCGTCAAGGTCCGCACGGACTGGACGCAGCCGCTCGTGCTCTCCGAAGCCGATCCGCGCGCGCTGTATTACGCAAACCAGTATATCTTCAAGTCCACCGACTCGGCGCAGACGTGGACGCGCATCAGCGACGATCTCACGCGGCCGATCCCGAGCGTGCCGCCCACACTCGACGAGGCCGGCGCGGCGGACGTCGATCCCACGCGCGGCAACGGCGGCGTGATCTACACCGTCGCGCCCTCGCCGCTGCTCGTGCCGATGATCTGGATCGGGACCGACGACGGGCTGATCAAGGTCACGACCGACGACGGCAAGGAGTGGAGGGACGTCACGCCGCCCGCGCTCACCCCGTGGAGCCGCGTGACGATGATCGAAGCGTCGCACTTCGAGTTCAACACCGCCTACGCCAGCGTCGACCGGCACCAGCTCCAGGACTACGATCCGTACGTCTACCGGACGCGCGACATGGGTCATACCTGGGAGAAGATCACCGCGGGGCTGCCGGCGGGCGTGTACGTGCACACGGTGCGCGAGGACCCGGAGCGCCAGGGCCTGCTGTTCGCCGGCACCGAGCGCGGCGCGTTCGTCTCGTTCGACGACGGGGACCACTGGCAGTCGCTCCAACTGGGCCTGCCCACGACGTCGGTGCGCGACTTCGAGATCTATGCCGGCGACCTGATCGTCGGCACGCACGGTCGCGGCATCTGGGTGATCGACGACATCAGCACGCTCCGCCAGATCAACGACGCGGTGGCAGGTGCCGACGCGTATCTGTTCAAACCGGCCAACGCGTACAACTACGTGCAGGGCGGGGACAACGGTACCCCGCTGCAGAAGGACGAGCCGCAGACGCCCAATCCGCCGGTGGGCGCGTACATCGACTACTATCTGCGGTCCGACGCCCCCGGCGACGTGAAGATCGAGGTGTTGGACGAATCGGGCACGGTGCGCGCCACGTTCGGCAGCGGCGCCCCGGAAGCGCCGACCGGCGGCCGCGGTGGGCGCGGCGGGCGGGGCGGGGGCATCGCCAACGTGTCGCCGCTCTGGCAGCCGACCCCTGAGCCGTTCCAGACTTCGGCCGGCATGCACCGCGTGGTCTTCAACCCGATGGGCGGCGGACGTCGCGGCTTCGGCGGCGGTCGTGGTCGCGGCCGTGGCCGAGCGAGCGGGCCCACGCCGCCCATGACCGGCACGTTCACGGCCCGTCTGACCGTGAACGGCAAGACGTACGAACAGACGTTCGAGATGAAGGCGGATCCCCGGCAGATGGAGTAGCCGTCGCGCTGCCAACGGAATCTTTGCGTCACCACGGAATGCCCGCGGGCGCGGCTACCAACCGCACTTCGCGGGCATTACGTTGCAGTTGCACTGGGAGTTCGGGCATTGATCCACTCGCGAAATCTTCGTACATCCTTCGCCCTGCTGCTGGTCGCGCTCCTCGCGGCCTGCGGCGGACCGGCGCGCAACTCACAGGATCTGCACGGCGCCAGACTCCCCCATGCCATTGCGCGTCCGGACTTCCAACTCACCGATACCGACGGGCGTCCGTTCAATTTTGCGAAGGACACGAAGGGCACGCTGACGCTCCTCGCCTTCGGGTACACGCACTGCCCGGATGTCTGTCCCGTGCAAATGGCCAACATCGCCGCCGCCATGCGGCGCCTGTCGCGCACCGAGCAGCAGCGCATCCGCGTGGTGTTCGTGACCACCGACCCCCCGCGCGATTCCGCGCAACGCCTGCGTACCTGGCTCGACAGCTTCAATCCCGCCTTCGTCGGGCTCCGCGGCACGGAGGCGCAGATCGAGACCGCCGAGCACGCGGTGGGTGTCGCCATCGCCACCCGTGAGGCGAGCGCGCCCGGCGACACCAACTACACGGTGGGACACGCCGCGCAGGTCTACGCCTTCACGCCCGACGACAGCGCGCATCGCGCGTATCCCTTTGGCACCTTGCAGCAGGATTGGGCGCACGACCTGCCCGAACTGCTCCGCGGTGCTCACTGACCCTCTCTCCCGCGCGGGCCGTCTGACATGGTGACCAAGGTGCAATGGTGGTGTTCGGCCCAGGGCCTGCGTTGGAGCTGGAAGTGGCGCCCGTATCCGGGCATCTGGCTCGTCGTCCTTGCCATCGCATCCGGCTACTGGTCGCTCACGCGCCGTTCGCCAGACACGGCCGCGGCGCGGCGCCGCCGGTGGTTCGGGTGGGCCGGCGTGCTCATCGTCTGGCTGGCGCTCGATTGGCCGCTGGGCCCGTTGGCCGCGGGCTACCTGGCCAGCGCGCACGCCGTGCAATTCCTGGGGCTCACGATGATCGCCAGCCCGCTCCTCCTGCTCGGGCTCGAGCCGGCGTTGGCGGCAAGGCCGGAGCCGCGCGGCCCGTGGTGGCGCGTGCTCCGGTACGTCACGTCGCCGCTGGTGGCGGCGGTCGTGTTCAACGTCATCGCGGCCACCACGCACGTGCCGGGCGTCGTGGACGGGCTCATGGTGTCGCAGCTGGGCGCGTTCGTGTTCGATCTCGCGTGGCTGCTCGCCGGGATCGTGTTCTGGTGGCCGGTGGTCATGAGCGTGCCGCGGCGAGAGTTCCCGGCGCTGTTCAAGTTGGTCTACATCTTTCTCGGCACGCTCATCCACTCGGGCATCGCGATCGTGATGCTGCTTGCCCAATTCCCCATCTATGGCGTCTATCAGTTGGCGCCGCCCATGCACGGGGTGCCGCCGATGATGGATCTGCAGATCGCGGGCGCCATAATGGAATTGGGCGGCACGGCGATCGCGTTCAGCGTGATGACGGGGCTGTTCTTCACGTGGGTCAACCGCTCCGCGGCCGCCGACGAAGGCTAGCGCAGGTATCCGCCGTTCGAGTCAGCGTCCTGGCAACGCGGGGCCGCACGCCCGCTCGCAGCTGAACCAGGCCTCTGCATCCGGGTAGTCCAGAGTCATCGCCAGCCCCGCAAGCGCGTTTCCGCCGAGGGAGCCGTCGACTCGCGCGTCGGTCATCGCCGACATGAAGGTGTGAAAGTTGGCGTCGCTCCGCTCGGTGAACCAGACGGGGCCCACGGCGATGCCGGCAATCTCGAGGTGCGGCACGCGGATCATGCGGCTGTGCGTCACCACCTGCGCGCTGTCGATCACGGGCCAATCAGGGTGAGCAGCGTGCCATCGTTCGAAGACGGTGTGCGCGATCATGCTCGCGGCCCGGAACGCGGGCCCTCCATCGTGAACCGCGGCGAGCGCCGCCGGCGAGAGGAACGTCTCGGCACCGGTGTCGAGCAGCAGCGAGAGCGCGGCGCCGTCCACCCGCACCACGACCCGCGGGAAATTGAGATCGCGCCTCCCGAGCGCCAAGTGAAACCCGAGCGGCGTGGAATGGCCGGTGGCGGGGTGCCATCCGTTGGGACGGAGGGTCAGCGTGTGCGCGGGGTAGTCCCACGTCCACACGTGACCGGCAAACCACGCCTGCCCGACGATGCCGTCTCCCTGTGCCGGCCATCCCGGTATCTCGGAGACGTTCGTGACGACCGCCATCGGGACGGTGCCGGGAAACGGGGGCGCCGGCTCGCCCGCAGCCAGCGCGGGCGGATCTGCGATCCGCGCGCCCGGACCGAATTCGGCGGCCGCAGCGGAGTCGGGCGGACGTCGCACGCTGAGTCCGGCGCGGCGGGCGGCGTCCGCGGAAATGAGCATGCCGCCGCCCGTGTCCGTGTACAGCTCGAGCGCGGCGCCGTTCCGGGCGCGGACGATGACGTAGACGCGGTCGGCGTCGAAGCGCGTGCGAAGCACGCGGGACGGTTGCGCGATGCCAATCGGCCCCGGCGTCGGCGGTGCGAGAGACGGCGTCGTGACCGCGGCGAGCATGACGGACAGTAGATGGGCAATCGGGCGCATGGGGCTACCAGGCGATGCCGTAGTCCTCCCCGTGATTGCTCGATCCGCCCCACATCGTGTGATGCGCGAAGTCGAACATGATGGCGTTGATCGGCCCCGACGTCCGCTGCGTCGGCTCCAGCCTATAGCCCATCCGCTCGAGCGCCTGGCGCGTGGAGTCGGGCAGCGACGTGGCGATCATCATCCGCCCCGGCTCGTTCTCATGCATCCCGAACGACGACCGCATCTGATAACTGTTGATGTTCGGCGCCTCGGTGGCCTGCTGCACCGTCATCCCGAACTCCACCACGTTGAGGAAGAACTGGAGCAGATTCTGGTCCTGCGAGTCTCCGCCCTGAACCGCGAAGGCGAGATACGGCGTGCCGTCCTTGAGCGCGATCGTCGGGGTGAGCGTGACCCGCGGGCGCTGACCCGGCTGGATCACGTTGTACGGTCCGTCCTTGGCATACGTCACGAAGCTCTGCGCCCGCTGGCTCAACCCGATCCCCGTGTGACCCGCGATCACGGCTGGAACCCACCCGCCGCTCGGCGTCACGGATACGACCCACCCCTCCGCATCCGCCGCCTCGATCGACGTCGTGCCTGCGTAGAAGGCGTCGTCGAACGCCGAGTCCGCCGCCGTCGCGCGGTCGGGAAGAAACTCGGCGGCCCCCGACATGCGGCCAGGGCTCGTGTCCGGCTTCACCGGCGTCCGGTCCTGCTGTCCACTCCGCGGCTGCGCGGCCGTCGGCTCGAAGTCCAACGGGTTCCATTGCGCCAGCAGATCCTTGAACGGATTCGTGCCGCCCTCGTACGGATACGGGTCGCCGGGCTTCACCGTGGAGTCGTTGTGCGTCCAGTCGATCTGCGCGAACCGCGACTTCGCGTACGCTTTGGACAGCAGTCCCTTCACCGGCTCCACGGGGGCGAAGTACGGATCGCCGTAATAGAAGTCGCGGTCGGCGTACGCGTAGTTCATCACCTGATAGAGCGTGTGAATGTACTTCGGCGAGTTGTAGCCCATCGCCTTCACGTCGGTGTTCTCCAGCATGTTCAGCGCCTGAAGCATGACTGGGCCTTGCTGCCAGATCGGAAGCTTGTAGACCTCGATTCCCTTGTAGTTCGTGTGCAGCGGCTCCTCGATGTGCACCTTCCAGTTGGCGAGGTCGGCCATCGTGAACAGGCCGCCCTCCTCGCGCATGCCGCGCACCAGTTCGCGGGCGATGTCGCCCCTATAGAACCTGTCGTATGCCGCATAGATCGCTTGCTTGCGCGTCTTGCCCTGTTTGAGCGCCTGCTGCTCCGCATCCACGAGCTTGCGCCACGTCGCCGCCAGGTCCTTCTGCACGAAGATCTCACCCGGCTCGGGCCCCGGGTGCGCGGTCCCGGGGTGCGTGAACATCACGTCGCTGGCGTACTTCCATTGCGCGATCGTGTCCTTGTACTGCTGGATCGTGTTGCAGATCTGCGCCTCGATGGCGTAGCCGTCGGCCATCTGGATGGCCGGGGCCAGCACCTGCTTGAGCGACAGCTTGCCGTACTCGGCGAGCATCGTCAGCAGGCCGCCCACGGTGCCCGGGGTGACCGCCGCCAGCGGTCCGTACTCGGGCGGAAAGCGATAGCCCTTGCTGTGGTAGAACGCGGCCGTCGCTCCTGTCGGCGCCACGCCGAGCGCGTCCAGGCCTATCACTCTCTTGGTGTGAGGGTTGTAGATCAACGCCTGTGTTTCGCCGCCGCACGACAGCGTGTCCCACATCGTGCACCCCGCGGCGAGCATCGCCGCGGCGGCGTCCACCGCGTTTCCGCCCTCGGCGAAGATGAGCGCGCCGGCCGTGGCCGAGAGCGGTTTGCCGGTGATCGCCAGCCAGTGCGTGGCATGGAGCGGCGGCTTTTCGGTCTGTGAATACCGCGGGTCCTCGGCCTGGCGCGGTTGTGCCGGGCGGGGACGGCCGCTGCGCGCCTGCGCCTGGACCGACAGGGGTACGAGGGCGAGCGCGGCGGCCAGCGCAAACGACGGGCAGCGTCGAAGAACGGAAGACATCGGGCGCCTCACGGAATCGGTCTCGATTGGGCGGGCGGCACGATCACCATCGCCTTGCCGCCGAGCAGGGTGTTGAACCCGGCGACCTGGGCGCCGAGCAGGTTGTCGATGCGCGATTGAACGGCTGGCCACTGCGCTTCCAGGTCGGCGAGCCGCTGCTGAACGCCCGCCGTCACCGGCATGTACGAACCGTCGACGTTCCCGCCCAGGTACACCCACTGATCCACATAACCGTTGGGGAAGTTGATGATGTCCTGGCCGTTGGTGTGCTTGGTCTGTACGAGGTAGGTGCTGAGGGAGTCGAGCTGGCCGGCCAGTGCCTTGCCGACGGACGTTACGCTGTCGCTCTTCGGCAGATCCTTGGCGTGGGCCACGATGGCTCTGACTTGGTCGCGCACGTCGTCCAGCCGCTTGACGTCGTGGAAGATTCCATTCGCGCGCCGCTGGATGGCGGTGATCACCCGCTGTTCCTCGGCCACCTGGTCGGCGGTGAGGCTGACGCGCGGGTCCTGCTTCACCGTGAGCGCCGCGGTCATGGTCTTGCCACCGACGGTGAGGCGCACGGTGTACGGGCCCGGAGCCACGAGATGGCCGTTCGTGGAGCCGAAGAACGTCACGCCGTGCGGGGCGTCGAGCGGTGCCACCCGCAGGTCCCACACCGCGCGATGCATGCCCGGCGCGCCCGGAATGGCGCGTTCGCCCGGCTTCGGCTTGCTGTCGTAGGTGCGGAGGACAGTGTTGTTCGCGTCGAGAATATCGAGTTTGACCTTCGTGGAGTCGGTGCCCGCCGCGAGATCGTAATAGATGATCGCGCCGCTCGGGGGATTCGTGCCGACGTCGCCGCCCTGTCCTCCGAAGCCGCCGCCCCACTCGGTGAGGTACGCATCGCGAGGCGTGAACAGCTTGGAGTCGTTCGCCGGCACCCCGTCCGCACCCTGCTCCAGCGGACCGACGTCGTCCAGGATCCAGAACGCCCGACCTTCGGTGGAGGCCACGAGATCGCCGTTACGGAGCTGGAGATCCGTGACCGGCACCGCGGGCAGGTTGGCCTGCAGGCTCTGCCAGTGCTGTCCATCGTCGAAGGAGACGTAGGCGCCGGTCTCGGTGCCCGCGTAGAGCAGCCCGCGGCGCACCTTGTCGGCGCGCACCACGCGTACCTGGTCGCCGTCGCGGATGCCGTTCACGAGCCTGGTCCATGAGCGGCCGTAGTCGGTGGTCTTGTAGATCTGCGGGGACCGGTCGCCCCACTTGTAGCCGTCATAGGTGATGTACGCTGTGCCCGCGTCCCACGGCGAGACTTCGATGGCGTTCACGAAGCCACTGCCCAGCCCCTTGGGGGTGACGTTGCTCCAGTGCGTGCCGCCGTCGCGCGTGAGTTGCACGAGGCCGTCGTCGGTGCCGATCCAGATCGTGTTGCTGTCGTGGGGCGAGGGAGCGATGTAGTAGATCGTGTTGTAGACTTCGCCGCCGGCGCCTTCGTTGGTGATCGGCGCGCCGCCCCAGCCCTGGTGGGCCTTCTCGTTACGGGTGAGATCAGGGCTGATCGCCGTCCACGTCTGTCCCCTGTCGCTCGATCTGAACAGCACGTTGGCCCCGTCGTAGAGCACGTGCGCGTTCTCGGGCGACACGGCGAGGGGCGAACTCCAGTTGAACCGATACCGAATCGAATCGGACGGCTCATTCAGGTTCATCTGCGGATAGGCCATCACGCTGCGCGACAGGCGCGTCTGCCGGTCGAACTCCTCGAGCATGCCCTGATAGCAGTCGCCGTAGACGTAGCGCGGGTCGTTCGGATCGAACACGATGTGCGCGCTCTCGCAGCCGGCCACCGGATACCAATCGGCGCTCGTAATCCCGCCCGGTGCGGCGCTCGGGGTGGCGATCGATGTATTGTCCTGCTGGGCGCCATACACCCAGTAGGGATACTGGGCGTCGGTGTTCACGCGGTAGATCTGGCCCGTGGGCTGGTTGTCTTCGCTGGACCACGACGCGCCGCCGTCGAGCGAGACGATCGCACCGCCGTCGTTGCCATTGATCATGTCGAGGTGGTTGCGCGGGTTGATCCACAGATCGTGGTTGTCCCCGTGCTTCGCGGGGAGCACCTGGAAGGTCTTCCCGCCGTCGATCGACTTCATGATCTGCGCGTTCATCACGTAAACCGTGTTCTCATCCTGCGGGTCGGCCGTGACGCGGGTGTAGTACCAGGACCGCGAGCGGATGAGCCGCTCGGCGCTCAGGTGCTGCCACGTGTCGCCGTCGTCGTCGGAGCGGTAGAGTCCGCCGGTATCGGCGCTCGCTTCGATGATGGCGTACACCCGCTGCGGATTGGCCGGCGATACCGACACGCCGATGCGGCCCACGATTCCGGTGGGCAGCCCGTGCCCCGCGAGCCGGGTCCACGTCTCGCCCGCGTCGGTGCTCTTGTAGATGGCGCTGCCCGGACCTCCGCTCCGGATCTGCCACGGCAGCCGCTGGAAGTCCCAGATGGCCGCGAACAGGATGCGCGGGTTCGATGGATCGATCGTGAGGTCGATCGGGGAGACATCGTCGCTCGGATGCAGTACGAGCTTCCAGTGCCCCCCGCCATCGATGCTCTTGTAGACGCCGCGATCGGGTCCGTGCGTCCAGCGGTTGCCCTCGGCGGCGGCGTACACGACGTCGGCGTCCCGCGGATCGACCACGACTTGGGCGATCGACCTCGTGTTCTCGAGGCCCACCGACTTCCACGTCTTGCCGGCATCGGTCGACTTGTACATCCCGTCGCCCCATGTCGACGACTGCCCGCGCGGCTCGCGCTCGCCGGTGCCCGCGTACACGACGTTGGGATCGGCAGCGGCCACGGCCAACGAACCGATCGACCCCACCCGCAGTTGGCCGTCCGACACGTTGCGCCACGTCACGCCGGCGTCCGCCGTCTTCCAGATTCCGCCGCCCGTGGCCCCCATGTAGAACGTGAGCGGTTCGGATGGCACGCCCGCCACCGTGGTCACCCGCCCGCCGCGATACGGCCCGATACTGCGCCAGTGCAGGCCGCCGAACCGCGTGGAGTCGAACGTCGTGGCGCCGGTAAGCCGGTCTGACGGCGTCTGGGCACGCGCCGCGGCCGGCGCGGCGAGGAGGAGAAGGCCCGCACCGAGGGCGCAGACCGAGGAGCGGAAAGAGAGCATTCGCAGATCCGGTGGTAAAGAAGCGGTTCGCGGTGGCGTTGGAGGGAGGCCCGCGGGGGCGTGCAGAACATATCACGCGGCGGCACCCTGAGCGAGTCGCGCTGGCTACCAATCGCCGCGGTCGCACCCGCGGACGTACGCCGCGATCAATGAGAACGAGATGCCGCCGTAGCACACCAGCATGCTACTCCAGAAGGGAATCTGGGCCACGAGCGGATCGGTCATGTGGAACGACCACAGCATCAGAAACGCGCCGGCGCAACACCACCCGACGCACTCCCCGCACACGCGGATGAATTCCCACCGGTACAGACGCTCGATCTCGCGTTGCGCGGCGAGGCGCTCGGCGGCGATCCGTTCGAGTTCGGCCTGGAGTGGGGGGCGGCGGGCGAGAGCGGGCACGGGTCGAGGGGCGGGGGGAGGACCGCGGCTGGATCCGTCGTACCCGGTGCGGGCGCGGGGGTTCCGTTGCGCCGCCGCGCTACCCCGCGGGACCTGGCACGACGTCGTATACTATTTCCGTAAACATCGGCAGCCGCGCCGCCGAGATCACACGCACGAGGTCGGCCCGCTCGTGAAACTCCATGTTGTCGCGGTTGATGACGACGGTGTTCGAATCCCGGGCCGCCAGCCTGCGGAACTCCGCGTCGATGAGCCGGAACCGATGCACCATCATCGCGACGCTCTCGTGGGGCCGGTTCCGCTGCTTGATGTGCTTCTCGATGGTATCGGTGCTCGACGTCAGGCAGATCACCCGGTCGGGCTTCCACCAGTCGCCGATCGCGAGCACGGCGCGCAGTGCCGCGTGCTCCCCGGGCAGGTACTCCGCGATGTGGGCCTCGAGCGTGATCCGCGCGCCTTCGAAGAAGATCACGCGGCCCGCCCGGTCGTGCTCCATTGCGTCTCGGTAGTTGGCGTCGTACAACCGCGCGAAGTACGCCGTCACCCCCACGGCGTTCCGGCCCGCCTCGATGTCGGCCAGCAGGCGCGGATCCCACACGCCCTTCTCACCCTCGCCGTACGCCCCGTTGTGATACAGATCGGCCAATTGGCGGACGAGGGTGCTCTTGCCGATTCCGGGGCCACCCACGATTGCCACGCGCATGCTTGGTCTGTCCTCGATGGTTGGCGCATTCTAGCCCGCCGTCTTCGCTCTGGCAAAGGGGGAGCAGATGCGCGATCATCCTCGGACCATGCATCGTTACGCGATGGGGCTCGCCGTTGCCGTTGCGCTGGCCTCGGCGCCGGCCCGGGCCCGCGGCCAGGGCGATACTTTGAAGTACACCTTCCATTACGCGCGCGACGGCCAGGGGCCCCGCCTCGACGTGGACGTGGACTTCCGCGGGGACCGCAGCGGGGTCACCCGCCTGGAGATGCCGACGTCGTGGGGCGGCGAGGACAGCCTCTGGAAGGCGATCGTGGAATTCGACGCGGGCCCCGGCGTCACCCTCGGTCCGCTCATCGACGGCGTACGCATGGCGGGCCACCTGCCGGGCGCGCACGTGCACCTGCACTACGTGCTGCGGCAGGATTGGACGGGCCCCCTGCGCTATCCGCTGTACCACCGCGTAATCGTGGACAGCAGCCGCGTGATCTTCAATCAATCCAATGCGCTCGTGTTTCCGGACCGCACGTCGAGTGCCACGCCGGTGCTGCAGATCCGTTGGACCGGGCTGCCCCGGACCTGGCGTATCCTCACGAGCTTCGGCGCCAAGGCGATGTTCTCCGGGCCCGTCTCGTTGCGCGAGTTCTCCGGCGCGTCGTTCGCCGCCGGCGATTTCCGGCTCGTCAGCCCGCCCGACAGCGGCGGCGTGACCGTCGAAGCCCAGGGGCGTTGGCGCTTCTCCGATCCTGACTTCGCCCGGATGGTCCGCGCATTGTGGGGGGCCGAGACCGAATTCTGGGGCACGCCGGCGTTCGACAAGGCCTTCGTTCTCCTCCTGCCGATCACCGACCCCAACACGCTCGCCGGCACGGCATTCACGGCCGGATTCGTCGCCGCGGCCGACAGCACGGCCGACCTCGACCCCATGGGCCGGCTGCTCGCCCACGAACTGTTCCACCTCTGGAACGGACAGCGTCTCGCCGCCACACACGACGAGGCCCGGTACAAGTGGTTCACCGAAGGATTCACCGACTATTACGCCGACCGCATCTTCCGCGACCTCGGCCATTACTCCGATTCGGTGTACCGCGGCCGGGTGAACGCCGTGCTCCGTAACTACTACGGGTCACCGGCCCGTGGCGGTACGCGCGCCCAGGTGGCCGCCCGCTACTGGACCGACGAGCGGTGGAAGACCTACCCGTACGCGCAAGGCTACGCGCTGGCGCTCTATCTCCAGGCGAATCTCCCGCGCTGGTCGGGGTCGCCGTTCAACCTCGACAGCCTCATGGTCACGGCGTTCCATGCTGCTCACGGGCAGAACATCGAGGTCACCGATTCGCTGCTCGTGCGCCTCGTCCCGGCAACGGCGCGCGCCCCCTTCGACGACGCCATCGATCGGTACGTCGATCGGGGCGAGATGGTTCCCGCCGACTCCACCGCCCTTGGCCGGTGCGTCGCGGTGCGAAACGTGGCGGCGTTCACGTTCGACCTCGGATTCGACGCGCTCGCTACGGCGCGCGACCGCGTGGTGCGGGGTGTGCGGGCCGGCGGACCGGCAGCCCAGGCCGGGATCGCCGACGGCATGAAACTCCTGGGTTACCGGTGGGACGGTGGCGACCCGTCGAGCCCCGTGCTTCTCGAAATCGACGCCGACGGCGGCCCGCGGCTCGTGCGGTACGTTCCGCATGGCAATCAGGCGTTCGTGGCCCCGCAGTACGTGGCGACCCCCGGCGCGCCGGGGTGCCTGACGCTCGGCAACTAGCGCCGCTACTGCCGGGCGGGGCGCTCGGCGAGAAGCTTCGCGGCGAACCGCTGGCCCTCGCCGATGCGCTCGACTTCGACAGCGGTGGACTCGGCGATCTGCTCCAGCCGGGCGAGGCGCTCGGCGATTTCCGTGAGAGACTGAGCCTCGATCGCCGGATGCCCGCCGCGCCGCCGGTTGATCAGGGCGAGCGTCACCTTGGCCGAGGTGCCGAGCAGTGCCATGAGGCCCATGAAGGTCAGGAGGTCGATGAGCATGTTCTCGGTCACGGCGAATCCTCGGCTTGTGCGGTGTGAGCGGCCCTACGTTGCGGGCACGCGGCGTGTTTCCAGCGGCGCGGCGGGCTCACCGGCGGTCGGAGTAGCGCGTACGCGCGTCGACGATGTCGGTGCGCAACTCCCGCCGCGCGCCCCCGTAGACATTGGCGAACAGCCAGGCCATCTCGGCGGCCTGTTCATCGACCGGAAGTTCGCGGTGCCAAGCCTTGGGCCGGCCGTCGGTGCCGGGATTCCAACGGTAATGGCGTGCCTTGAGCAGGTCCTTGGTCTCGATCGGCGATCCTTCGGCCCAGATGCGCACCGTGCCGCGTCGCGCGCTGTCGAGCAGCAGGCGCATGGGGAGCGTGCCGTCGTCGAGTGGGCGAGCGAGCAGATGGACGACGGCCAGCGCGTCCTGGTCGGCGCGGTGAGCCCCGTAGAAGCAGCCGCAGCGCTTCATGAGCAGGTATTCGAGGCTCGACGACGACAGCCCCAGCTGGCGCCAGGGGACATCGCGCACCGAGCAGGCCCAGGCCTTGTCGCGGAACAACGCCAGGCGCCGTTCGGTGAACGGACGGTCGAATTCCGCGTTATGTGCAATAACTAATGATACGGACGCGAGGCACTCGGCCACTGCGGCCTCGTCGATGCGCTGGTCCGCCACGTCGGCGTCGGTGATGCCGGTGAGGGCCACGATCTCGGGGGGGATGGCACGGCCGGGGTCTTCGAAGAAATCGAGGACGCCGCCCACAGCAAAGATCTTGCCCGAGTCCGGGGCGTAGGTGAACGGCACGATCGAGAGTTGGATGATGGCGTCCGTCCGCCGGTCCATGCCGGTCGTCTCGACATCGATCGCGGCGGCCGTCTTCAAAGCGCCGTCGCCGGGCGATGGCGTGGCGTAGGCGCGGGGTGGTTCGAATCTCCTGAGTACCCGGTAGTCGGGGGAGGCGTCGAGCTGGGCCGCGAGATCGGCCAGCGAGGAGGAGGTCGGGTCGAGGGATTTGGGCACGGATGCCGTAGGGGCTCGGGGGTGGGGGCGGCCGGAGCGCCGCCGTGCTCCCTGTATTTGCCTCCGAACGGGCCGACGGGCAATCCCGCGCCTCCAGGTTGCGACGTGATGTCCGGACGCGCCATGCTTCCTGCATGCCATGCCACGTCATTGGCCGGGTCGCGGCCTGCTTGCTGCTCGCCGCGGGTGGGCTCCTGCCGGGAGCCGCCCGCGCCCAGTCGGCCGCCCAACTCGCCGTCTCCGATTCCTCGCCGTTCCGCCCGCTGGTGCTGCCCACCCCCACTGCCGTGCGCACGGGCAGCGGGCGGCCCGGCGCCGGCTACTGGCAGCAGAAAGTGGATTACAGGATCGCCGCCGCCCTCGATCCGCTGCGCGATCAGATCTCCGGCACCGAGACCATCCACTACCAGAACAACTCACCGGATTCCCTGCCGTATCTCTGGATGTTCCTGGAGCAGAATCTCTGCGCCCCCACGAGCATCACGAACGTGCTCGACCAGCCGCCGCTCAAGTTTCTCGACAGCGCATTCGATTTTTCCTGCCAGGGATTCGCCGGTGGGCTCACTCTGGACTACATCCGGGTGATGGGCCATGACGCCGCGCACGCCGTCTACGGCACCACGATGCGCGTGGACCTTGCCGCGCCCCTCGCACCGGGTGCGTCGATCGACCTCCAAGCCGCGTGGAGCTTCAAGGTGCCTGGGCAGGGCGGGGGCCGCATGGGGCACGACGGCCCGCTATATGAGATCGCACAATGGTACCCACGCATGGCAGTGTACGACGACGTCCACGGATGGAACCACGAGCCGTACATCGGCGCGGGCGAGTTCTACCTGGAATACGGCGATTTCGACGTCTCGCTCACCGTACCGTTCAGCTACATCGTGCGTGCCACGGGCGAACTGCGGAATCCGACCACCGTGCTCACCCCCACGGAGATCGCCCGCCTGGCGTTGGCCCGGAATTCCGACACCGCCGTCCACGTCATCACGAGCCTCGAGTTGAGCGACTTCGCCGCCATTCGCCCCGTGACCGAGGGCGTACTGACGTGGCACTTCACGGCGCACGACACCCGCGATTTCGCCTGGGCCGCCGGCCCCGACTTCCTCTGGGATGCCAGCGGATGGAACCACATTCTCATCGAGACGCTCTACCGCCGGAGCGCCGACAAGTGGCCCGAAGCCAACCGCATGGGCCGTGAGGCGATCAAGTACTTCAGCCAACAGTGGTACCCCTACCCCTACTCGCACGCCACGACGATCGAGGGGCCCATTCAAGGCATGGAATACCCGATGCTCACCTTCGTGCCCAACAGCCCCACCCGGGAGGACCAGCAGTGGGCGCTGGCGCACGAATTCGGCCACGAATGGTTCCCGATGATCGTGGGCAGCAACGAACGCCTGTACCCGTGGATGGATGAGGGGTTCAACACCTTCATCGATCTCCACAACGCCGCCCTCTATTTCGCCGGCACGGCCTACGGCGATACCATCGAGTCGCACCCGCTGCACCTCTACCCCGAGCATGCCCTGCCGGGCAACGAACAACCGCTCATCGAGAACCCCACGGAGGTGCGCGACCTGTTCTGGACCGGCTACGAGAAGCCGGCGCTGATGATGCAGACGCTGCGATTCGAAGTGCTGGGGCGCCAGCGGTTCGACGACGCGTTCCGCGCCTACATCAAGGCCTGGGCGTTCAAACACCCGACGCCCGCGGACTTCTTCCGCATCATGCGCGACGAATCGGGCATGGACCTCGACTGGTACTGGCGCGAATGGATCTACACCACGGCGCGCCTCGACCAGTCGGTGGACTCCGTGGTCAATTCTCCGGACGGCGCTCGGGTCTTCATCGGCAACCACGGGACCATGGTCATGCCGGTGGAACTGTCGCTGACCTTCGCCGACCGCGCCGTCACGACGGTGAGACTCCCCGTCGAGATGTGGAACCTGGGCCCCCAGTTCGTCTATCGCGTGTCCGGCGGGAAGGCGGTCGTCGCGGCCGAGGTCGATCCAGGGCGCGTCTTGCCCGACGTCAAACGGGACAACAACCGGTGGCAGGCGCGCTACTAGGCGCCGCGTCGTGCCTTCAGGACGGACCGGCGGCGCGCGGGTTCGCCGTTCCATTCGTTGCGCTGCACCTGTTCCCGTTTCGGGGGAACCGACTTCAATGCGGGGCTACGACGGGGTGCCCGACGCCTTCGTACGCCGTACGATCCGCGGGGCGGCGCTGAACGTTCCAATTTCGGCGGGGGCTACCCGAACAGCTCGATGCGCGCTAGACATCTATCGGGGAATGCGCATTCGAACGAGGCCGAGATGGCAGTTCAGAAAACACTGAATTTCCGCCCGATGCGGGTGGTGGGCATCCGCGCGCCCGGCGGGCCCGAGGTGCTGGAGGTCGGCGAACAACCGCGGCCCGGGCCCATCATGAGCGAGGTGCTGATCCGCGTAGCAGCGGCCGGCATCAACCGCCCCGACATCCTGCAGCGCAAGGGCGCCTACCCGGCGCCGCCCCGGGCGAGCGAGATTCCGGGACTCGAGGTGGCGGGCACGGTCGTCGACGTCGGACCAACGGTCACGGCGTGGAAGGTGGGCGACGAGGTCTGCGCCCTGCTTGCCGGCGGCGGATATGCCGAATACTGCCTCGCGCCCCAGGAACAGTGCTTGCCCGTGCCCAAGGGGCTGTCGATGGTCGAGGCCGCGTCGCTCCCCGAGACCTTCTTCACGGTATGGAGCAACGTCTTCGACCGCGGGCGGCTCGCCGCGGGCGAGGTGCTACTGGTCCAGGGCGGGGCGAGCGGCATCGGGGTGGCCGCCATACAGATGGCGAAGGCCATGGGCGCGCGCGTGTTCGCCACCGCCGGCACACCTGAGAAATGCGCTGCCTGCGTCTCCCTGGGCGCCGAGCGCGCCATCAACTACCACGCCGAAGACTTCGTGGAGGTGGTGCAGGCGTCCACCTACCGGCGCGGCGCCGACGTGATTCTGGACATGGTGGGCGGGGCCTACGTGGTGCGTGAACTGTCCCTGCTCGCCGACGACGGACGGCTGGTGTTCATCGCCACGTTGGGCGGTGCCCACGCGGAGTTCAATATCCGGCAGGTCATGGCCAAACGCCTGACGATCACCGGTTCGACGCTGCGCAACCGGTCGCCGGAGTTCAAAGGCGCCATCGCCGCCCAGCTTCGCGACAAGATCTGGCCGCTACTCGAATCCGGCGCCATCAAACCCGTGATCTACGCGACGTTTCCGTTTGACCAGGCGGCCGCGGCCCACGCGGAACTGGAAGCGGGCCATCACGTGGGGAAGATCGTGCTCGACTTGACGCGGTAGGACGCCAGACGCGCAGCGTGTTTTTCGCAGGCATCCCGCCTACCCAGCTACTGCTTCGCCCTCAAATACTGCTCCGGCCAGCGCACATCCACGCCAAGTTCCTTGGCCGCGTGGAGCGGAAAGTATGGATCGCGCAGCAGCTGCCGCGCCAGAATCGTCGCGTCGGCCTTGCCCTCGGCCACGATGGCGTTGGCCTGCTGCGCGGTCGTGATCATCCCCACGGCGCCCGTGGCGATACCGGCGTCGCGGCGGATCTGCTCGGCGAACGGAACCTGGTAGCCGGGCCCCACGGGAATCTTCGCGTGCGCCACATTGCCCCCGCTCGAGCAGTCGATGAGGTCCACGCCGATGTCGCGCAGAGCGGCGCTCAGCACCAAGGACTGCTCCAGATCCCACCCGCCTTCGCTCCAGTCGGTCGCCGAGATACGCACGAACAGTGGCAGCCGGTCGGGCCACACGTCGCGTACCGCGCGCGCCACCCGTAACGGATAGCGCATCCGGTTCTCCAGGCGCCCGCCGTACTCGTCATCACGACGATTGCTGAGCGGCGACAGGAACTGATGCATCAGATAGCCGTGCGCCATGTGGAGCTCGATCACGTCGAACTCCGCTTCGAGCGCCAACCGCGTGGCGGCCACCCACTGGCCCACCGTGTCGTCCACCTCGCGCGTCGAGAGCGCGCGCGGAACCGGGTAGTGGTCGGCGAATGGAATCGCGCTTGGCGCCACCGTCTGCCACCCGCCATCGGCGATCGCCACCTCGCCAGTGCCCTCCCACGGCACTCTCGTCGATGCCTTCCGGCCGGCGTGCGCCAGTTGCACGCCCGGCACGGCTCCCTGGCTGCGCACGAATCGCGTGATGCGCCGGAACGCGTCAGCGTGCGCGCTGCTCCAGAGGCCGGTGTCCGCCGGAGAAATGCGCCCCTCCGGGCTCACCGCCGTGGCCTCGGTGAGCACCAGGCCGGCTCCTCCCACGGCGCGGCTACCGAGGTGCACCATGTGCCAGTCGTTGGGCAGGCCGTCGCGGCTCGAGTACTCGCACATCGGCGACACGAAGATGCGGTTGGGGAAGGTGATGTCGCGAATCGTGAACGGGTCGAACAGCGGGACAGTGGACATGGAGGCGATGGCGGTCGGAGGTGGTCGAGTGACGCGTCGGGCCGGCGTAGTAATAGTAGCAAATGCTCCCTCGGATTCCTCGAGCCGCGATGCCGCCCGATGGACGCGGCGTTGGTTAATGGGTAGCGTTTCCCATGCTAGATTTTGCCCCCCGGTTCGACGAGGCTGCTGCGGCGCGTGTGGCGCGCGAGCGGTTCGGCCTCGACGGCACCGCCCGTGCACTGTTCAGCGAGCGCGACCAGAATTTTCTCATCGATGCTGGCGCGGCCGGGCGCATCGTGCTCAAGATCGCCAACGCCACGGAGGACCCCGCGGTCGTCGACGCGCAACAGCGGGCGCTCTCCCACCTCGCGGGGCAGGTGGACTTCACCCCGCGCATCGTACCGGCGTCGGACGGCGAACTGGTGGTGCGGCTCACGGATGGCGAGGGACGCGCTCACCTTGTCTGGGCCATGACCTGTCTGCCCGGCTCTCCGCTCGGCGAAATGGTGCGACCGTCGGCCGCGCTGCTCTCCAGCCTCGGGCGCAGCGTGGCGCGGCTGGATACCGCCCTGGCCGGGTTCGACCATCCGGCGGTGCATCGTGACTTCGCATGGGATCTCGCCCACGCCCGGCGTGCGATCGACGAACGGCGCGCGCTCGTGCGCGACGCGCCGCTCGGCCGTGCGATCGACGACGCGTGCGCCGCCTTCGACCGGTGCACCGCGCCGCACCTCGGATCGCTGCGGCGCTGCGTCATCCACAACGATCTCAACGACTACAACGTGCTCGTCGGCTGGGGGGGCGCCCCCGGCGCCGCCGACCAGCGCGTCACCGGGATTGTCGATTTCGGCGACATGATCGCAAGCTATGCCGTGGCCGATCTGGCCACCGCGATCGCGTACGCGGTGCTCGATGCCCCCGACCCGCTCGCTCCAGCGGCCACGGTGGTCACGGCGTACCACGCCGTTCGGCCCCTCACTGAAGCGGAGCTTCGCGTTCTGTACGGGCTCGTCGCCGTCCGGCTGTGTCTGAGTGCGTGCATGGCCGCGGTCCAGATGAGTCAACGCCCCGACAACGCGTACCTGGGTATCAGTCAGCAGCGCGTGCGCCGCGCGCTGCCGCGGCTGGCGGCGACGTCGTTCCCACTCGCCGAAGCCGTGTTCCGTCACGCGTGCGGGCTGGCGCCGGTCCCGGCGAGTGCACGGGTGGTCTCGTGGTTGGACGCTCACGCGGCGGACTTCGCCCCGGTGCTCGGGGTCGATCTTCGTACCGGACCGAGTCTCGTGCTCGACTGGAGCGTGGGCAGTCCGGACGTCAGCGGCGATCCCGCCGAGCGCGATGAGTCGCACCTCACGCCGCTCGTGCTCGACGCCATGCGCCGGGCCGGCGTGCGCGCGGCCGTGGGACGGTACGACGAACCGCGGCTGCTCTACGTGACGCCCCTGTTCAGCGGCGGCGACCGCGTGACCGACGAGCGGCGTACGATTCACATCGGGCTCGACCTGTTCGCTCCGGCGGGCACGCCGGTGTTCGCACCGCTCGCCGGCGCTGTGCATGCGTTCGCCGACAACGCGCAGCCGCTCGACTACGGGCCGGTGGTCATTCTGCGGCACCAGACGGACGACGGCACGGAGTTCTTCACTCTGTACGGCCACCTGGACCGCGCGTCGCTGGCTGGGCTCGCCGTGGGGCAGGCGGTTGCGCGCGGCGCGCGCATTGGCGCCCTCGGCACCGCGGACGTGAACGGCGGATGGACACCGCACCTGCACCTGCAGGTGATCGTCGACCTGCTCGGGTTCGGACTCGATCTTCCCGGAGTCGCGCGGGCCAGCCAGCGCCCGGTGTGGCGCGCCGTGTGTCCCGATCCCAATCTTCTCGTCGGCGTGTCCGCCCGCCAGTTTCCGCCGCCGGAGCGCACACCCGACCAGACGCTGGCTGCACGCCGCGCGCATTTCGGCGGCAATCTCAGCCTGGCCTACCGCGCACCCCTCAAGCTGGTGCGCGGATGGAAGCAATACCTGTTCGACGACAGCGGTCGCCAGTACGTGGATGCCTATAACAACGTGCCGCACGTGGGCCACGCGCACCCGCGGGTGGTGCGCGCGGCGTACGATCAGATGCGGGTGCTCAATACGAACACCCGCTACCTGAACGACGTCGTGGTGGAGTATGCCGATCGGCTCGTCGCCACCCTCCCGGCGCCGCTCGGCGTCTGCTACTTCACGAACTCGGCGACCGAAGCCAACGATCTCGCCCTGCGCTTGGCCCGGGCGTACACCGGCGCGCGGGATCTCATCGTGCTCGAGGCCGCCTATCACGGCAATAGCAGTACGCTAATAGACATCAGTCCGTACAAGCATGCCGGCCCGGGGGGCGCTGGGGCGCCGCCGTGGGTACACGTGGCGCCGATCCCCGACGACTTCCGCGGACCGTTTCGTCGCGCCGACCCCCACGCGGGGGCCAGGTACGCCGCGCGCGTGGGTGAACTGGCCGAGGGGGTTCGGGCCGCCGGCCGCCCGCTGTGCGGCTTCATCGCCGAGACCTGCCCGAGTGTCGGCGGGCAGATCCTGCCGCCGGCCGGCTATTTCTCCGAGGCCTATCGCCACGTGCGCGCGGCCGGCGGTGTGTGCATTGCCGACGAGGTCCAGACGGGTCTGGGGCGCCTGGGCGCGCACTGGTGGGCGTTCGAGGCCCATGGCGTGGTGCCCGACATCGTGGTCATGGGCAAACCACTCGGCAACGGCCATCCCCTTGCCGCCGTGGTGACCACGCGCGCGATCGCCGACGCGTTCGACAACGGGATGGAGTACTTCAACACGTTCGGCGGCAACACGGTCTCGTGTGCTGTCGGACTGGCCGTGCTCGACGTGATGCGCGATGAGGGGTTGCAGGACCACGCCCGCCGGGTGGGCGAGCGGTTGCTCGCCGGCCTGCGCCCCCTGGCCGACCGGTACGAACTCGTGGGGGACGTGCGCGGCTCCGGGTTGTTCCTTGGCGTCGAACTGGTGCGCGACCGCGTCACGCTCGAACCGGCCGCGGCCGAAGCGGCGTACGTCGCCAACCGGCTTCGGGAACGCGGCATCCTGCTCGGTACCGACGGCCCATACCACAACGTCGTGAAGATCCGCCCGCCGATGCCGTTCGACGAGCATGACGCCGATCTGTTGGTCGAGGAGGTCGACCAGGTACTGCGCGAACTGCGCGGCGCGTAGCGCGCCTCAGTGCGTGAATAGCAACGGCGCCAGGGCGATGAAGTTGCGCCGCCACACCTGCCATTGGTGGGCGCCCGGTGTGGTCACGAAGGTGTGGCGCACGCCGTGCCGGTCGAGCAGCGTCGCGAACAATTTGTTGGGCGGGAACCACGTCCGGTCGTCGGTGCCGCAGGCCGTCCAGAGCAGCTTGAGCGTGTTGTTCGTTCGTGTCGAGTCGTCGAGCACCCGGCCGAACGCCTGGTCGAGCGCCGCCTCCTGTCGCGGGATGGCGGCGCTGAACCCCGCGACCCAGTGAAACAGGGCCGGGTGCGTGAGCCCGATCGTCAGTGACTGATTGCCGCCCATCGAGAAGCCCGCGATCGCGCGGTGGTCGGCGTCGGGGAAGACACGATAGGTGTGCTCCACCAGCGGCATGACGGCGCCCAGCAGGTCCTTGCTCACCAGCCGAGCGTCGGCCTCGGGCGGCTCGTTGAATCCGAGCGTGGTCGCCACCTGCGGGTGTCCGTACGGCATCACGACCACCATCGGTAGCGCCTTGCCCTGGGCGATCAGGTTGTCGAGGATGAGATTGGCCCGTCCGGTGGTGGTCCACCCCGCCTCGATGAAGCCGGCGCCGTGCAGCAGATACAGCGCCGGGAAGCTGTCGCGGCCGGCCTCGTATCCCGGTGGCGTGTAGACGTAGACAGCGCGCAGGCCGCCCAGGGCCTCGGAGTCGTACCAGTTGATGTGCACCGTGCCGTGCGGCACGGGTCGCGGATCCCACAGTTGAGGGCCGTGGCCCGGCACCTCGATCAGGCTCGACGACGTGCGCGGGCCCAGCGTGACGCTGGGGTTAACGGGATCGGGGACCGTCACGTCATCGATCTGGAACGTGTAGTCGTAGAGGTCGGGCGCGAACGGTCCCATCGTCACGCTCCATACACCGGCGGAGTCCTTGGCCATCGCCTGGCGAGGCTGGTCCTGGATCATGTCGCCGCCCACGCTCACGTTCCCGGCCATGGGCGCGAATACGCGAAAGGTGATCGTACGATCGGCGTGCACTTCGGGCGAGCGCAGCGAGGCCGGGCGCGGCGGCTGTTGAGCGCCGCTCGCCGAGGTGAGCACGGCCAACGCGGCGAGTGGCGTCGCGAAGATCGGCAGGAACCTCCGCCCCATCGAGGCGGTAGAGAGGGCGAGAGGAGCAAGCACGGCGTGCCTCGGAAATGGAAACGCGGGTGGGGGGAGGAAAGGGAACGTGGGAAAACTCGTCCCGCGCGATTCACGCGCAAGGGATGCGCGCCACTCCTCGCGAAAAATGACGCGAGGCTGTCGGATCACAGTGAAAATTCAACTTGTCAAAGGCGGAACATCGCCGTATACTCGACTGTATACAATGGCGGCCGTCGTGGACACACCGCGGTGGAATTCACCGCTCAGTCGGAGGAGCACTATGCAGTCCCAGTGTGCAGTCCAGCCGCCAACGAAATCGCGGAGCCTCGTCGGGCTCGCGGTGCTGGCGCTCGTCGCCGTGTGGGGCGTGCGCCCGGCCGGGGCGCAGCAGGCGGGATATCTGTTTCACGCCCCGACCACCACCTTCACCGTGCGTACGGGGTACGATTTCGCGAGCGCGAACAGCGACATCTTCTCCACGGTGATGAACGAGTTGACGCTCAACCGCAGCGATTTCAGCAGCGCCACGATCGCCACCGATCTCGCCTTCACTCTCAGTCCGCAGGTGGACGCCGAATTCGGCCTCGGGTACTCGCGCTCGGCGGCGCAGTCGCAGTTCCGGGGGTGGCTTGACAACAACAATCTGCCCATCCAGCAGAGCACCGAGTTCACCCGCGTGCCGCTGACGGTGGGCCTCAAGGCCTATCTCCAGCCAAGAGGCCAGTCGATCGGAAAATTCGCGTGGGTGCCGGCCCGATTCGCGCCGTACGTCGGGGCCGGGGTGGGCACCATGTATTACAAGTTCCGCCAAGGCGGCGACTTTGTGGACACGTTGAGCACGAACGTGTTTCCTAGCGTGTTAACGTCGTCGGCATGGACGCCGATGGCCGATGCATTCGCGGGAGCCGACTTCACGATCAATCCGAACATGGCCTTCACCGCTGAGGCCCGCTATTCTTGGGCTCAGGGGCAGATGGGCGGTGATTTCTCCGGCTTCAATCGGATCGACCTGTCCGGGGTGGCGATCACCGCGGGTGTCACTTTCAGGTTCTGAGGAGAGGGTCCTATGAAGAACCGAGCAATCAATGCCACACGTGCTGCTGCCGGGTTGCTGGTGCTGGCCGGCGCGATGCTGGTAATGACGGCGCTTCCCGCCGCGGCGCAAGCGGCGACGCGCACCGACAGCCGCTGGGACGCCTGGCTGGGCTGCTGGGAGCCGGCGGCTACTCCCAGCGCGGCGAAGCCGGCGCTCATGTGCGTGGTTCCGGCTGCGGGGGCGTCGGCCGTGGACATCGTCACGGTGACCGACGGCAAGGTGACCAACCGCGAGCACATCGAAGCCGATGGAAAGCGAGTGCCCGATACCCGCGACGGTTGTACGGGCTGGCGTAGCGCGGCGTGGTCGCGCGACGGCGAACGCGTGTATCTCCATTCGGACTATACGTGCGACAATGCGGTCCACCGCGGCTCCACGGGGCTGATCGCCATGTCGGTCGACGGCCGGTGGATGGACGTGCAGGGGCTGGCGGCGGGCCGCAACTCCGGCGTTCGGGTGCTGGTGTATCGCGAGGCGACGGATCCCGGCCCGCTCCCCGCCGACATCGCGTCGGCGGTCGGCGATCGAGCGATGGCAGTGGCTGCGGCACGCGTTGCGGACGCGGCGCCGCTGAACACCGAGGATATCATCGAAGCGTCTGACCATCTCGACGCGCCGGTGGTGGAAGCCTGGCTGGCCAATCGCGGCGAGCAGATGTCGGTGAACGCGAAACAGCTCGAGACGCTCGCCAAGGCGGGAGTGCCGGGGGGCGTGACGGACGTGATGGTCGCGCTGGCCAATCCCGATCAGTTCTCGCTTCGTCCGTCGAACGGCAGTGCCGCCGCGACGCCCGCTACGGCCGGGCCGTCCGGGTTGGCCGGTGAGGCCACGAACCTCCCGGCGTGTCCCTATTCCATCTACGGATGGGACACCGCCGGCCGGTGCGTGTACTCGCCGTACTACGGCTATGGGGCGATGGGTTACTCGCCCTACGGGTACTGCTCGCCCTACGCGTCCTACGCATGCGACGCGTACTCGCCTTACGGGTACTACTCGCCGTACTCGGGATACGGCTACGGTTACGGCTACGGCGGCTACGGCGGCTGGTATCCGGGATCGCAGCCGGTGGTCGTGGTGGTCAATGGATCGAACGGCGCCGCGGGCCACAACGGCCACTTGGTGAAGGGGCGCGGGTACGTCCAGGACGGTTCGTCGGGCACCAGCGGTGCACGCCCGTCGGGCCGGACGGCTGGGTGGTCAGGATCAGCGGGCGCGTCGCAGTCGGCGGGCTCCAGTGGGGCGTCGTCCGCCGGATCATCGGGCGCGCGCACGGCCCACCGCACCGGCGGTGGCGGCGGTTAGCGGCCGCCCACCGCTCGCCCCGCGAGCACGGTGACGTTGTCCGTGCCACCGCGGGCGAGCGCCAGTTCGACGAGCGAGCGGCACAGCTGCTCCGATGACTGCATGCTCATCACGTGTCCGGCGATCTCCTCGTCGGACACGTGTTTCGTCAGGCCGTCGCTGCAGAGCAGGAGCACGCTCCCGCGTTCGCTGATGTCGAGGCGCGTCACCTCGGGGGTGGCTTCTGCGGCGCCGATGGCGCGGGCAAGCACGTTCCGATAGGGCGACGATGCCGCGCGCTCGGCGGGGAGTACCCCCATGTCCACCAGGTCCTGCGCCACCGTCTGGTCGCGCGTGACCTGGCGCAGCGTGCCTTCCGAAAAGAAATAGCACCGGCTGTCGCCTACCTGCAGCACGTAGGCTGACGGCCACACGGCCACGACGAGCGTGAGCGTCGTGGCCATCACCGCGGGCAAATCGGCCGCGGCCGCTTGGCGCTGCACCACGGCGTGAGCTTCGGCCGCCGCCTTGCGGAGGGCGGCGAACAGTTGCGTGTCCGACCCGCTCACCACGGCGTAGCAGCACTCCATCGTGGACGACACGTAGCCCATGATCGCCTCGACGGCCAGCCGGCTCGCCTGGCCGCCGTCGCTGCCCCCCCCGACTCCGTCCGCCACGAGCATAACCGTGGCCAGGCGCTGCCCGCGCGTCGGCAGCCGGTCCACCTCGGGCAGGCTCGTCCCGTGGATCACGACCTGCGGGTGCACGGTGCCGAGCAGAAAGTGATCCTGGTTTTCGTCGCGCACGAGGCCGGGATGCGTGAGCCCGTAAAGATCCAATTCGTGATCGCGCGGACGCTCCGCCGGCGCCGCGATCACCGCGCCCGAGAGGGGGTTGCCGCGGCTCATGCGACGATCCCCGAGTTGCGGCCGGTCAAGAGTCGGCGCACCTACTGCCCGCGGCGGCCTGACTTGGCCGACGTCGCGCGGGGCTTGACCAGCGGCGCTGGCCGGTGGACCGGCGCGATGAGCTTCTCGCCTTCCGCTTCGGGTTCACGACGTGACGGCTGCTGCTTGCGCGAGAAGTCGGGCACGTTGGTGCGATGCTTTTTCACTGGAGCCTCCTGGCGACGGGTGTCCCTTGGGAAAGTTGGCGGAGCGGGGCGGATTGGGCCAGGGTCAACCTGATTGGCAGGAAACCGCGGGCCTGCACGGAGAGCGGGCAGGATGAACCGGCCCGCCGCGCCGGCAGCACGGCGGCCCAGCGGCGATGGGCGGTGAGGGGTTCACTTCGCCCAGCAGGCGCGATAGCGTTCCTCGCCATGACCCCTCGTATTGCAGAACTCGCCGACCATGTCGGGCAGACAGTCACCGTGCGTGGCTGGGTGACGCATGTCCGGTCGTCGGGCAAGATCGCCTTCGCCGTGATCCGCGACGGTACCGGCACCGCGCAGGCGGTGTTCGTGAAGAATCAGCTCCCGCCCGAAATCTGGGCCCGGTTCGCCGAGCTGACGCTCGAAACGTCCGTGGCGGTCACCGGCGAGGTGCGTGCCGAGCCGCGAGCGCCGGGCGGCTACGAAGTGGGGGTGAAGGACCTCGCGATCGTGGGGCTGAGTCCCACCGACTATCCGATCCAGCCCAAGGAGCACGGGATCGATTTCCTGCTCGACCACCGGCACCTGTGGCTGCGCAGCCCGCGGCAGCGGGCCATCGCGTCGGTGCGCAACGAGCTGGAGCAGGCGATCCACGACTTCTTCTACGCGCGGGGATTCCTGCGTGTGGACACGCCGATTCTCACGGCGGCGATCGGCGAACGCAGCGGCTTGTTCTCCACGGAGTATTTCGAGGAGGGCACGGCGTATCTGGCGCAGACCGGCCAGTTGTACGGCGAGGCGGCCGCCGCGGCGTACGGCAAGATCTACACGTTCGGGCCCACCTTCCGCGCCGAGAAGTCCAAGACGCGGCGGCACCTCACCGAGTTCTGGATGATCGAGCCGGAGGTGGCATGGAACGACTCCGAGGACAACATGAAGTTGCAGGAGGACTTCGTGTCGT
>DATLUQ010000002.1 GCA_035533015.1 Gemmatimonadaceae bacterium
GAGCCGACGGTGGCCACCGTCCAGGTGCAGTCGATCATTCGGCCCGGCGATCGCGCCATCGGACAGATCCAATGCCCCTTCTGCGGGGGCCTGCACCATCACGTGGTGCCGACCGCCGGCGCGGTGCTGTACACTGCGCGCTGTTCACCGGAGTCCCCCGTGCTGCAGTACGTCCTGCGCCCCGGGTGCGCCCATGAGCGCCCCACCCCTCACGGCCGGCGGGCGCTGCCACCGGTGCCCGCGAGCGCCGTACTGGAGCGCCGGCCATGAACGGCGCCGCGCTGCTCCCGCTGGCAGAACTCGAGGTGCTCTACCTCGCCCATGCCTTCCTCGACCGCGATCTCCTGGACCGGTCGCTCCAGACCGCACTCTCACCAGCGGCGGCCGGGATCCGCAAGAACTGCCTCCAGGCGCCGGCGTTCACCCGTGCCCGCGCGCGCGACTATGGCCTTTGCGCGTTGGCCTCGATCATGGGCGCGCCCGACGACGCGGTGCGCATGGCCCGCGAGGTCGACGGCGTCACCACGGCTGAACTCGCGCGCTTTCCGTTCGACGAAGTCGTCCACGCCCTCGGCGGCACGCTTCGCCAGCGCGCCACCGCCGAGGAAGCATGGGAGCGCGAGCTCCGGCGGATGCAGCCCGGGCTGCACGGTCGGAACCGCACGCCATGACCCACGACGTCCGCCATTTCCCGCACACCGACCTCGGCAACGCTGAGCGCTTCGTCGCTGCACACGGGCATGCACTCCGGTATCTGGCGGCGGGGAACAAGTGGCTGTGCTGGGACGGGAGCCGCTGGGCGTTCGATGCCACGCTCGAGGTCCAGCGCCGGGCGAAACGTGTGATCCGAGACCTCCGCGCGGACGTTGCGGCGCTCCAGGAGGGCGGGCATCGAGACGACGCGAAGGACCTGGCGAAACATGCGGCCCGATCGGAGTCGGCCGCGAGCATGCGGGCGCTGCTGGAGTGCGCCCGCGCGGAGGCGGGAATCGCCATCACGCCCGCCGCGCTGGACGTCGACCCGTGGAAGCTCTCGGTCGCGAACGGCACGCTCGACCTCCACACGGGCACGCTCCGTCCACACCGTCCAGCCGACCTCATCACCAAGCTCGTGCCCGTGGCCTTCGATCCCGCGGCGCGGTGCGACCGGTGGGAGTCGTTCGTGCTGCAGGTGATGGAGGGCAACGAGCAGTTGGTCAACTTCCTCCAGCGCGCGGTCGGCTACTCGCTCACCGGGTCGACCGAGGAACAGTGCGTCTTCTTCCTCTACGGCTCCGGCGCGAACGGCAAGAGCACGTTCCTCGAGATCCTCCGCGCGCTGCTCAACGACTATGCCTCCCAGGCCGACTTCACCACGTTCCTCGAGCGCCAGTCTGATGGCCCGCGGAACGACGTGGCCCGGCTCTTTGGCGCCCGTCTCGTCACGTCGGCGGAGGTCGGCGAAGGCAAGCGCCTCAACGAGTCCCTGGTGAAGTCGCTCACCGGGTCCGACACGGTCACCGCCCGGTTCCTGCACCAGGAGCACTTCGAGTACCGGCCCAGCTTCAAGCTCTGGCTGGCGGCCAACCACCGGCCCGTGATTCGCGGGACCGACCAGGCGATCTGGCGGCGGTTCCGCTTGGTGCCGTTCAACCTGCAACTCGAGCCCGCCCAGCGCGATCCGCACCTCGCCGAGACGCTCCGTGACGAGCTCCCCGGCATCCTCGCCTGGGCCGTGGCGGGCTGCCTCCTGTGGCAGCGAGACGGCTTGAACCCACCCGCCGAGGTCGTGGTGGCCACGGACGCCTACCGTCGCGAATCCGACACCCTGGGGGCCTTCCTCGAGGAATACTGCGAGCTCGGTGCCGAATTCGTGCAGCCGGCCTCTGAGCTCTATCGCGCCTACAAGCAGTGGACGGAAGTCGCTGGCGAATTCCAGCTGTCGCAGACCGCCTTCGGTCGGCGGCTCGAGGAACGGGGCATCACGGCTGAGAAGCGCGGAACGGGCGCCGCGCGTACGAAATGGCGCCTTGGCGTACGGCTCACCGCGACCTTCGACCGCGCCGCCCACGGTCCGCCGCGCGAGGCGTACGATCGAGACGAGAGCCTGTTCGCATGACTCCGACCGTTCGCGAAACCCCGGGGAACTGTCCCAACTGTCCCAGATGGGCGCGGTCGGCCGGCCTGGGACAGTTTGGGACAGTTGCGATTTCCAACTGTCCCACCCGTAACTCCATACCAGATAATGTATTGAAAATTGTTGGGACAGTTGGGACAGTTATTGGAGGGATATTCGCTATACGCGCGCGCATGGAAGAGAATACCGCCTGGGACAGTTCGAACTGTCCCAACTGTCCCAAACTGTCCCAACTGTCCCCGCGACGGCCGGGCCGGAGCGTAACATTTCATCACCTCGGAGGGCTCCGCCGCGCAACGCGGATCCCCGGCGCGCACCGCCACGGGGACGCTCGGCCGATGGGAAGGCACGGGCCCGAGCCTTCTGACGGTGTCGGTCGCCGCCAGGCCTCCGAGGTCCGCCGTTGATGGCCACGCCCACGCCCCGCAACACGCGGGCGGTGCGGACGGCCGCCAGGCGCCTCCACGCCGCGTTGGAGGCCGCTGGTGCCACGGTGCGCGCCGACCATAGCGCGCTCGTGATCGAGGCCCCCTGTGCCCTCCTCGCGCGGCAGGCGCGCCGGGAAATCTATGCAGCGCGCCAGGCGCTCTTTGAATTCGTCGCGCCGACCGGAAGCGCGCTGACGGGCGACGGTTTCTCCCGCGGGCCGCAGCTGCAGCAGTTCCCCGCTTCCGGCCGAGCGAGGTCCACGTGTTTCCGTAACCTCCAGGTCTTGTACGCGCCCCCCCCTGGATTCGAGGCCGATGACGAGGACGAGGTCGACGACGAGTGGGCGGCGCCACTCCCGCCGGAGTTTGGGCCATGACGTCGGCCGACTTCCTCGACCGCGAGTTGCTCGAGCGACTCTACCTCGCGCACGGCTTCGCCGACCCCGACCGGCTCGCGCGGGCGCGCATCGGGGGGCTTTCGCCCGCCGCGCGCGAGGTCCGTGAGAACTGCCTCCACGCGCCCGCGTTCGACCGAGCCTTCGCGCGCGATCATGGGCTCCGCGCGTTGGCCTCGATTATGGGCGCGCCGGGTGCGGCCGTGCAACTCGCGGCGGCCGTCGACAGCGTCCGCGCAGCGGAGCTCGCTCGCTTCCCATTCGCGGAGGTCGTCCACGCCCTCGGCGGCACGGTGCGTCACCGGGCAGAGCCCGAGGAAGCGTGGGAGCGCACGCTCCGGAGGGCGACGGCGTGAATCACCCACCCGACCGCCAATCGGGCCCCGCATCCCGACCGCTGCTGGCGCCAGAGCTCGCCACGGCGTGGCGTGCACGAGCCGCGGACCTCGAGGAGTTCAGTCGGGGATCCGCCGCCGCCTTCCGGCGGTGTGCGGACGAGCTGGAGGCCAGCCTGCGGTCGGCTGCCCTGGAAGACCTCACGCTCGCCGAGGCGGCCAAGCAGAGTGGCTATAGCGTCGATCATCTCGCGCGGTTGGTGCGGGCGGGCCGCATCCCGAATTCCGGGCGGCCCCACACGCCGCGGATCCGCCGCAGCGACCTGCCGCAGAAGGTCGGGGCCTTGCGGACCACCGGCACCGATGGCCATGCTCTGTCTCGTCGGCGGATCGCGTTGGCTGTCGCTCACCCTGATTCAGGGAGGTGACGACGTGCCACGAGCGAAACGACAGCAGGGCTGGTCTTACTCCGCAGGCAAGTGGGGCGTGAACCGGGTGCGTGCCTTCGAGCGCCCGGAGAAGGGGATGTTCGTCGAGTGGTTCGAAGCGGAACCGGCGACGGGCGGGATTCGGAAGCGGCGCCGGTTGGCGCTCGGCCGGATCACGCGGGACGAAGCCGAGGCGAAGGCTGACGCGATCGCGTTGGCGTTCCGCCGCGGTGATGACCCGGTCCCGAAGGGCCTCACCTTGCGGGCGCTGTTTGAGATGTACGAACGGGAAGTGACGGTCTCCAAGAGCGAGACGACGCAGGCGCACGACCGCCGGTGCCTGGAGATGTTGCTCCGGGCGTTCGGGGCCACACGCGAGCCGGGGACGCTCTCCCGGCGGGACCTCGACCGGTTCGTGGCCGATCGGCGGGCCGGCAGGATCGCGCCGGCTGGGGTGGCGACGCGCCGGAAGGTGCGGGACCGGCCCATCGAGCAGGACTGTTCCCTGCTCAACGCCGTGCTCAACTGGGCCACTCGCGCGGGCGACGGGAAGGGCGGTGCGCTGCTCGACCGCAATCCGCTCAAGGGGTTGGCGATCCCACGGGAGGCGAGCCCGCGGCGTCCGGTGTGTTCGGATGCGCAGTACCAGGCGATGCTCGAGGCCGCGCGGGATGTGGGGCCGTGGGCGGCGTGCTTCACGATCGTGATGCACGAGGCCGGGCACCGTGCCTCCTCGGTGCGGCAACTCCGCTGGTCGGACATCGACCTCACGGAGAAGCGCGTGCACTGGCGCGGTGAAGTGGACAAGATCCGGTTCGATCACTGGACCCCGCTCACGGACGCCGCGGCGCAGGCCCTGGCCGCAGAGCAGGCCCGGCGTGCGGCGATCGGCGCGGCCTGGGTGTTCCCTGCCCGGCGCGACGCCCGGGAGCCGCTCTCACGCGATGGAGCGGCCAACCTGTGGAAGCAGCTCGCGAAGAAGGCGGGGCTTCCGAAAGACGAGCGGTACGGCTGGCACTCGACCAGACGGGCGTTCGCGACCGACCTCAAGGGGATGCCCCTCAAGGACCTCTGTCACCTGGGCGGCTGGAAGAACCCGGCGGTGCTGTTGACCGCCTACCAGGTGGCGGACGAGGAGACGCAGCGGACGGCGCTCAAGGAGCGAAAGCCGGTGGGCGTTCGGGCCGTTTCGGGGGCAAAATGACACCTCAATTTGACACCTGGGCCCCCGAGGCCGTGAAAGCAGACTGCCCCGCTCAGCACGAAGGCCAAGCGGGGCAGGCGGTTACGACGTGGAAGGAGAACCTTACCAGCGATAGTGCGCGAACGCCTTGTTGGCGTCAGCCATGCGGTGCGTGTCTTCCTTCTTCTTCACGGCGTTGCCCTCGCCCTTCGACGCGGCGATGACTTCCGCCGCCAGCTTCTCCGCCATCGACTTCTCACCCCGCTCGCGCGAGTAGAGGATGACCCAGCGCATGGCCAGGGCGGTGCGGCGCTCGGGGCGGACTTCCACCGGCACCTGGTACGTGGCGCCGCCCACGCGCCGGCTCTTCACCTCGACCACCGGCTTCACGTTCGACAACGCCTGCTTGAACACGTTGACGCCCGGCTGTCCGGTCTTCGCCTCGACGATGTCCATCGCACCGTAGAAGATGCCCTCGGCCGTCGACTTCTTGCCCTGCAGCATCATCACGTTGATGAACTTCGATACGGTCTGACTATCGTAGCGCGCATCCGCCAGGACGTTGCGCTTCACGGCACTCTTGCGACGGCTCATGAGTTATTTCCCCGCCTTGGGCTTCTTGGTGCCGTACTTGGAACGGCTCTGGTTGCGGCCGTTCACGCCCGAAGCGTCGAGCGAGCCGCGCACGATGTGATAGCGAACGCCCGGCAGGTCCTTCACGCGGCCGCCGCGCACGAGCACGATCGAGTGCTCCTGCAGATTGTGGCCTTCGCCGGGAATGTAGGCGATGACTTCGAAGCCGTTGGTCAGGCGCACCTTCGCCACCTTGCGCAACGCGGAGTTCGGCTTCTTCGGCGTCGTCGTGTAGACGCGGGTGCACACACCGCGGCGGAACGGATTCGACTTGAGCGCCGGAGACTTCTCTTTCTTGACGACGTCGCGGCGACTCCGCCGGACGAGCTGATTGATGGTCGGCATGTACCTGAACTGTTCGTGGATCTGCTTCTACGTGGATCGCCCCGATTGGACGGCACGGAACAGAACTGGAAAGGTAGCGGGGGCTGGTGGGTAGGTCAAGCCTGCTAAGTGCCTATCCGAAAGAGGGTTACCGCCGGCGTACAGCAGCACGTGCCGCATAGTGTCTTACGATCGCGCGACGGTCGGACCCCCGCCGATCACGCGGGCGTAGTCATCGCACCCCGACGGCAGACGGCCCGCCCGGAATCACCCGGGCGGGCCGCCGGCAATCAGCACTTCACCCGCGATTGTCAGAGCTCGTCGGGCACGCTCGGACGGGACAGGGGCAACGGTTCCTCTTCCTCGATCACCGGCGCGAAAACACCGGGCAGCGTTTCGGCCATCGTCGGGAGCGCGCCGAACCCTTCCGGCTGCTCCACGTCCATCTCGACCGCTTGGTACCGGTACATGCCCGTGCCGGCCGGAATGAGGTGGCCGATGATGATGTTCTCCTTGAGACCGAGGAGGTCGTCCTTGGCCCCGCGGATGGCCGCGTCGGTGAGCACGCGCGTCGTTTCCTGGAAGCTGGCCGCCGAGATGAACGACTGCGTGGTGAGGCTGGCCTTGGTGATGCCGAGCAGGAGCGGCTCGGCCACCGACGGGTCGTCCTTCTTCTTCTTGGCGCGGTCGTTCTCGGTGCGAAAGACTTGCTTGTCCACATGCTCGCCTTCCAGGAACTGCGTGTCGCCCGGGGCAAGAATGCGGACCTTCTGCAGCATCTGGCGCACGATCACACCGATGTGCTTGTCATTGATCTTCACACCCTGCAGGCGGTACACCTCCTGCACTTCGTTGAGCAGGTATTCCTGTACGGCGCGCGGCCCCTTGATGCGCAGGATGTCGTGGGGGTTCACTGGCCCCTCGGACAGGCGGTCGCCCGCCCGCACACGGTCACCCTCGTGCACGCGGAGGTGCTTGCCCGCGGGGACTTCGTACAGATGTGCTTCCTGCGTGTCGTCCACCACCCAGTTGCCGCCCTCGACGCGCACCGGTGAGACGTAGATCTCCCGCTTGCCGCGCTTGATCTCGCCGAACCGGACGATTCCGTCGACCTCGGAGATGGTGGCCGGATCCTTCGGCCGCCGGGCCTCGAACAACTCGGCCACGCGCGGCAGACCGCCGGTGATGTCGCGGGTCTTGTAGGCCTCGCGGCCGACCTTGGCGAGGATCGTACCGCCGAAGATCTTCTGCCCGTCCTCCACGGTGAGCTGTGCGCCCACGGGGATGACATAGTCGCGGATGCGCTTCTCCTTCCCGCCCTTCTCCTGCACGATCTCGATGTGCGGGTGGAGCTTCTTCTCGCGATCTTCGGTGATCACGCGCTGGCGCAGTCCGGTGAGTTCATCGAGCTCCTCGGACACCGATTCGTCGTCGATGATGTCGACGAACTTCACGGCGCCTTCGCAGTCGGCGATGATCGGGTTGGTGTACGGGTCCCAACTGAAGATGATCTGGTCGCGCTTCACCTCATCGCCGTCGTTGACCATGAGGATGGCCCCGAGCGGCACCTGCAGCCGCGCGCCGATGCCCGTGTTCTTGTCGCCGGCCGGACGGATGATGATCTCGCCCTCGTACGACGTGACGATGCGCTGACCGTCGGGGTTGGCGACGGCGCTGAGGCGATCGCCGTACTCCGCGATACCCGCCACCTTCGACTTGCGGGCCGTCTGTTCGGCGATGCGCGAGGCCGCGCCGCCGATGTGGAAGGTGCGCAGGGTGAGCTGCGTCCCCGGCTCGCCGATGGACTGCGCGGCGATGATGCCCACGGCCTCGCCCAGGTCCACCATTTCCATGGTGGCCAGGTTGCGGCCGTAGCACATGCGGCACAGCCCGCGCTTGGCTTCGCAGGTGAGCACGGAACGGATGCGCACGGTTTCGATGCCCGCCTCTTCGATGTTGCGGGCGGTCTCCTCGTCGATCAGGGTGCCGGCCTCGACCAGCAGCGTCCGGCGGCCCGTCTCGTCGATCTCGTGCGGATCCTCGACGTCGTCGGCAGCCACGTTGCCCACGATACGCTCGGACAGCGGCTCGATGATGTCCTCGCCTTCCTTGAGCGCCGAGATCTCAAGGCCCTGGATGGTGCCGCAGTCCTCCTCGGTGATCGTCACGTCCTGCGCGACGTCCACGAGGCGGCGGGTGAGGTAGCCGGCGTCGGCCGTCTTGAGCGCCGTATCGGCCAGACCCTTGCGCGCGCCGTGGGTCGAGATGAAGTACTCGAGCACCGACAGGCCTTCACGGAAGTTCGACTTGATCGGGCTCTCGATGATTTCGCCGATGCCGCCGGTGAGTTTCTTCTGCGGCTTGGCCATGAGGCCGCGCATGCCGGCCAGCTGACGGATCTGGTCGCGCGAGCCACGGGATCCCGAGTCGAACATCATGAACACGGGGTTGAATCCGTTCTTCGAGTCCCGCATGGCGCGCACCATCGCCTCGGCCACGTCGGAATTGGCGTGGGTCCAGGTGTCGATCACTTTGTTGTAACGCTCACCGTTCGTGATGTTGCCCGTCTGGTACGCGCGCTGGAAGCGCTCCACCCGCTCTTCGGCTTCGGCGAGCAGTTCCTTCTTGGCAGCCGGGATCTGCAGATCCTCGATGCCGATGGACACCCCGCCGCGCGACGCGTTGAAGAACCCGAACTCCTTGAGCCGGTCGAGGAACGAGACCGTCGCCGCGAGCCCCGCCTTCCGGTAGCTCTCGAACACCAACTCGGAGAGCGCCTTCTTCTTCATGTCGTGGTTCTGGTATCCGAGTTCCGGCGGGACGATCGCGTTGAACAGTACGCGCCCGGCCGTCGTCTTTTCCCAGCGGGCACCGCCGGCGTCCGCCACCCAGTACAGCACCGGGGTGTGCGTGTCCATGCGGTGCACGGCGATCTCGGTCTCCACTTCGGCCACCGACGTGACGTGCCGCAGGTTCTCGGCTTTGTCAAAGTTCGCCGGCGCCTTGGTGGCGAAGTAGCACCCGAGCACGATGTCCTGGCTGGGCTCGGCCACCGGCCGGCCGTCTGACGGCTTGAGGATGTTGTTGCTCGAGAGCATGAGCAGCCGCGCCTCGAGCTGCGCCTCGAACGACAGCGGCACGTGGACGGCCATCTGGTCGCCGTCAAAGTCGGCGTTGAACGCCGCGCAGACCAGCGGATGGATGCGGATGGCCTTGCCTTCGACCAGCACCGGCTCGAACGCCTGGATGCCCAGGCGGTGCAGCGTCGGCGCGCGGTTCAGGAGCACCGGATGGTCGCGGATGATCTCCTCGAGGATCTCGTATACCTCGGGGCTCTCCCGCTCCACGATCTTCTTGGCGCGCTTGACCGTCTCGGCGATCCCCTTCTCGACGAGCTTGTGGATGATGAACGGCTTGAACAGTTCCAGGGCCATCAGCTTGGGTAGGCCGCACTGATGCAGCTTGAGCTCGGGACCGACGACGATCACCGAACGGCCCGAGTAGTCCACGCGCTTGCCGAGCAGGTTCTGGCGGAACCGGCCCTGTTTGCCCTTGAGCATGTCGGACAGCGACTTGAGCGGACGTTTGCCGCGGCCACGAATGGCCTTGGATCGGCGCCCGTTGTCGAACAGCGCGTCCACGGCCTCCTGGAGCATGCGCTTCTCGTTGCGCAGGATGACTTCGGGCGCGCGGTGCGAGATGAGCTTCTGGAGGCGGTTGTTGCGGTTGATGACGCGGCGGTACAGATCGTTGAGGTCGGACGTGGCGAAGCGTCCGCCGTCGAGCGGCACGAGCGGCCGCAGGTCGGGCGGGATCACCGGCACGACATCGAGGATCATCCATTCCGGCTTGTTGCGCACGTCGCCGGCGTCGCCCGAGTTGCGGAACGCGTCGACGATCTTGAGCCGCTTGAGCAGCATCTTCTTGCGGTGCTGCGACGACTCGTCCACCACCTGCGCGCGCAGGGTGTCGGCCAGCTTGTCGACATCGAGGCGGCGGAGCAGTTCGCGCACCGCCGGCGCGCCGATGTCGGCCAGGAACGCCCCATCCTTTTCTTCCTTGGCCTTCTGCCGAAGGAGCAGGTACTCCTCTTCGTCCAGTAGCTGGTTGACCTGGACCTCCTGCTCGCCCGGGTCGATGACGACGTAGTTCGAGTAATAGATGACCTTCTCGAGATCACGCAGGGTGATGTCGAGCAGGTTGCCCATCGGACTCGGCAGCGTCTTGAAGAACCAGATGTGGGCCACGGGCACGGCCAACTCGATGTGGCCCATGCGCTCGCGCCGCACCTTGCTGAGCGTGACCTCCACGCCGCAGCGATCGCAGATCACGCCGCGATAGCGGATGCGCTTGTACTTGCCGCAGTGGCACTCCCAGTCCTTGACCGGACCGAAGATGCGCTCGCAGAAGAGGCCGTCCTTCTCCGGCTTGAACGAGCGGTAGTTGATGGTCTCGGGCTTGGTGACCTCGCCCCATGACCACCACGCGCGCAGCCCCTGCATCTCCAGCCGCTCGCGCTCCTTGGGATCCTTCGGTCCGCGAATCTCCTCGGGCGAGGCGATACGGATATGGATGAAATCGAACGCCGATGCGCGGGTCTCGCGCACGCTCCGGAAATCAATCATCGCTTACTCCTCGCTCCCGTCATTGGACCCGCCGCCGTTCTCGGCGAAGGCATCCACACTCTGACCCATCGTCACCTTGATGCCGAGGGCCTGCAATTCCTTCACGAGCACGTTGAACGACTCGGGCGTACCGGGCTCGGGCAGGTTCTGCCCCTTCACGATCGCCTCGTACACGCGGCTCCGGCCGTTCACGTCGTCGGATTTCACCGTCAGGATCTCCTGCAGGACGTGGGCCGCCCCGTACGCTTCGAGCGCCCACACTTCCATCTCGCCGAACCGCTGGCCGCCGAACTGCGCCTTGCCGGCGAGCGGCTGTTGCGTGACCAACGAGTACGGGCCGATGCTCCGTGCGTGGATCTTGTCGTCCACCAGGTGCGACAGCTTGAGCATGTAGATCTCGCCCACGGTAACCGGCGACGTGAACGTCTCTCCGCTGCGGCCGTCGCGCACGCGCACCTTGCCGAACGGCGTGAGGCCGGCCAGCCGCATCAACTCCACGGCCGCCGCGTCGATGTCGGCTTCGGACTTCTTGCCGAGCATGCCGGCCAGCGCCGGCAACTCCTCTTCCTGCAGCAGCGCGGTCGGTTCCAGGGCCCGACGATTCTCGAGCTCCTTGAGCGCCGTCTTCAATCCCGACTTCCTGAGCGTCGTCAGGTCCTCGTGCTCCACCTCGTGATACGCCACCTGGTTCGCGATCTCGGCCCGATCGCGCTCCGCCAGCTCGGCCGCCGCGGCGGCCAGGAAGTCGCGCACCCGGTGGAACACGTCGCGGGTCCCCTGCGACATGGTCCGGCCACCGAGATCGTTGATCGTGGACTCCTGCAGCAGGTGGAAGTGCTCCTCGGCCTGCGTGCGATCGGGCTTGATATCGACGAGAATCTGCTTGACGTCGACATCGGAGATGTCGGGCGCCGGCACGCGCAGCGACAGCGCGTCGCGCGCCCACACGAGGCCGGACAGCTTGAGCAGCAGCCCGATCTCGCGCTCGTTGGCGCCCTGGAACACTGGCGTCTTGGCGTAGAAGCCCAGAATGCGGGCTGCCCAGCCAAGGTGCGTCTCCAGGATCTGGCCCACGTTCATGCGACTCGGCACGCCCAGCGGATTGAGCACGATGTCCACGGGCCGGCCGTCCGGGAGGAACGGCATGTCTTCTTCGGGAACGACGCGGGCGACGATGCCCTTGTTGCCGTGGCGCCCCGCCATCTTATCGCCCACCGATACCTTGCGCTTCTCGGCGAGGTACACCTTGACCAGCTGGATGACGCCCGGGGGCAGTTCGTCCGGCTGCAGGATGCGGTCGATGCGTTCCTCGGCCTTCTCCTCGATCTTCGCCTTCTCGTCGGTGGAGAGGTCGATCACCGCGCGGACGCGCTCGTTCGCCTTCTTGTTGTCGACGCGGAACGTCTTGAGGTCGAGGGACGAGATCTTCATCTCACGGAGCTGGGCCGCGGTGAGCTTGGTGCCCGCCGGAATGGCCTCTTCGACCGTCCCCGCCCGGAGCGCCAGCGCCACCGTCTGCCCGTCGAGCAGGTCCGCCAATTCGGCGTCCCGCACGTCGTTCACGCGCAGCTTCTCTTCGGCCTCGAGCCGGCGCACCTCGCCGATCCGCTCGCCGCGGTCCTTCTCCACCACTTGGTCTTCGATGCGCGAGAAGATCTTCACGTCGATGACCACGCCCTCCATACCCGGCGGCACCTTGAGCGACGAGTCTTTCACGTCCTTCGCCTTCTCGCCGAAGATGGCCGTGAGCAGCTTCTCTTCGGGAGAAAGCTCGGTCTCGCCCTTCGGCGTGATCTTGCCCACCAGAATGTCGCCGGGCTTCACGTGGGCGCCGATGCGAACGATACCGCGCTCGTCGAGGTCGGTGAGCGCCTCCTCGGCCACGTTCGGGATTTCCCGCGTGATCTCTTCCTGTCCGCGCTTGGTGTCGCGGACGTGCAGTTCCAGCTCGGAGATGTGGACCGACGAGTACACGTCGTCCTTCACCACGCGCTCGGAGAGCACGATGGCATCTTCGAAGTTGTGTCCGTAGAAGGGCATGAACGCCACGGTCACGTTGGCGCCGAGGGCCAGTTGCCCGCGCTCCGTACCCGCGCCATCGGCCAGGACGTCGCCCACCTTCACCTTCTGCCCGAGCTTGACGAGCGGGCGCTGGTTGATGGCCGTGTCCTGGTTGGTGCGCCAGTACTTCTTGATGCGATACCGGTCATGCTGGGTGAGCCGCGCCAGCGGACGGTCGTCGTCCGGCTTGCGGCGGTCGCCCGAGCCCGCATCGACGATGACTTCGTCGGCGGTCACGCGCGTCACCACGCCGGCCCGCTTGGCGATCACCACGGCGCCCGAATCGATCGCCACCTTCTCCTCGAGCCCGGTGCCGACCAGCGGCGTGCAGGGATTGAGGAGCGGGACGGCCTGGCGCTGCATGTTCGAACCCATCAACGCGCGGTTCGCGTCGTCGTGCTCGAGGAACGGGATGAGCGCGGCGGCGATCGAGACGAGCTGCTCGGGCGCCACGTCCATGTAATCGATGCGGTCGGGCGGAGTGAGTGGGACGTCGCCCTGCATGCGGCACAACACCAGCGGATCGACGAACGTGCGATCGGGATTCAGGCGCGCGTTGGCCTGCGCGATCACCGCGTCCTCTTCCTTGTTGGCATCGAGCCAGGCGATATCGCCGGTCACGCGCCCGTTCTTGACCACCATGTACGGCGTCTCGACGAAGCCCAGGTCGTTCACCCGCGCGTAGCAGGCGAGCGACGTGATGAGCCCGATGTTCGGGCCTTCCGGCGTCTCGATGGGGCACATGCGGCCGTACTGCGAGTAGTGCACGTCACGGACCTCGAACCCGGCGCGCTCGCGCGTCAGGCCGCCGGGACCGAGCGCCGACAAGCGGCGCTTGTGCGTCAACTCGGCCAGCGGGTTGGTCTGGTCCATGAACTGTGACAGCTGCGACGACCCGAAGAACGCCTGGATCACGGCCGAAACCGTGCGCGCGTTGACGAGGTCGTCGAGCGAGATCTTCTCCGGGTCGGTATTGATCGACATGCGCTCCTTCACGAGGCGCGCCATGCGCGACAGGCCCACCGAGAACTGGTTGGCGATCAGTTCGCCCACCGACCGGATGCGGCGGTTGCCGAGGTGGTCGATATCGTCCACATGGCCGCGGCCCTCGTGCAACTCCACCAGATACCGCACGATCGCCACGAAGTCTTCGGTGGTGAGCACGGTGTGGTTGGCGGGCGTGTTGAGGCCGAGCCGTTGGTTGATCTTGTAGCGGCCCACGCGTCCGAGGTCGTAGCGCTTGGGCGAGAAGAACAGCCGTTCGAGCGCCTGGCGGGCCGTCTCCTCGTCGGGTGCATCGCCCGGACGGAGCAACGAATAGATCTGCGACAACGCCTCTTTCTGGGCGTGTGTCGGATCCTTGGCCAGGGTGTTCTTGATGAGCGTCGACTCGGCGCGACCGGAGACGACGAACACCTGGACTTTGTTGATCTCGGCGCGGCGGATCTTCTTGATCTGCGTGTCCGACAGCGCCTGGCCGGCTTCGGCGATCACCTCGCCGTCCTCATCGACGACGTCGACGGCGAGCACGCGGCGCACGGGGCGCTCGCCGCGCTCGATGGCCTCCTGCTCGTCGCGCAGGTCGATCGCCATGTACGACGCGAACACCTTGACCTTCCTGACGTTCTGGCGGCGGAGACGGCTGTAGACCTCTTCCGTCAGCTCGTCGCCTTCCCTGACGAGCAGCACGTTCTCGGCGCGTTCGCGTTCGGCGCGTGCCTTCTTGGTGCGCGCTTTGGGCGCGTCTTCCGCGGTGGCTTCGCCCGGGAGTTCGATGTCCTCGGCGATGATGGCGCCGATGACCTCGCGCACGTCGGTGCGGCTCTCCCGCTTCTTGGTGAGGTCGAGATCGCGAACGGCAAAGAAGAGGCGCAGGATGTCCGAGTTCGAGCCGTAGCCGAATGCGCGGAGCAGGGCCGTCGCCGGGAACTTCTTCTTCTTGTCGATATGGACGTAGATCACGTCGTGGATGTCGACCGTGAACTCGACCCACGAGCCGCGGAACGGGATGATGCGGGCCGAGATGAGCCGCTGGCCATTCGGATGCGTGGCCTCCTCGAACACGACGCCGGGCGACCGGTGCAACTGGCTGACGATCACGCGTTCGGCGCCATTGATGACGAACGTGCCGAGCGGTGTGAGCAGGGGCAGCTCACCGAGATAGACCTCCTTCTCGATGATGTTGCGCGGCCGCTTGGTGTTGTCGGGGAGCGTCTCGTTGATGACCAGCTGCAGCGTCGCCTTGAGCGGCGCCGAGTAGGTCATGTCGCGCTCGATGCACTCCTCCACCGAGTACTTGGGCTCGCCGAGGTTGTAGCGCACGAACTCGAGGGAGAAGTTCTCGTGCACGTCGGCGATCGGGAACAGGTCTTTGAAGACCCGTTCGAGTCCGATGTCCTCGCGATCGTGCGAGGCGGCATCCAGCTGGAGCAGGGCGTCGAACGCCCGCGTCTGGATGTCGAGGAGATGGGGCATCTCCATCCCCGGCTCGAGCTTTCCGAAGGAAATCTGCTTAATCAATTCAGGCATGGCTCACCCGCGCAAGCGAAAAAACGACCGGGACCCCGGGGCGCGCGAAAGGGCGCGGCCGGAGCAGGCCGACAGACTGCGGAACCAACGGTTGTGTTCCTGGGATGTGAATTCACTAATGGCAGACCGGCGAAGGGAACGGGAGGGCGGGCGGGGGCGCGGCATCGGCCGCGGCCCCACCGCGACCACCTCACTTCACTTCGACGACTGCGCCCTGCTCTTCCAACTTGGCCCTGACGGTCGCGGCCTCGTCCTTCGACACCGCGCTCTTCACGGTCTGCGGCGCGCCGTCCACCAGATCCTTGGCTTCCTTGAGGCCGAGGCCGGTGAGTTCGCGCACCACCTTGATGACCTGGATCTTCTTCCCACCGGCTTCCTTGAGCACGACGTCGAACTCCGTCTGCTCTTCGGCCGCCGGCGCGGCGGCCGCGCCGCCCGCCGCGGGCGCCGCGCCCACTGGGGCGGCAGCGATCGTGACATTGAACTTCTGCTTGAAGGCCTCGATCAACTCGGACAGATCGAACACCGACATGTTGCCGATCGCATCGAGAATTTCGTCCTTGCCCATCGTCGCATTAGCCATGGTCATGCTCTCCTCGTAGTTCCCAGGGTCCCCTGGGGCGTTGGTCAGGCGATACGCCTGGGAATATTCAGGCGCCCTCGCGCTGGGTCTTCAGCGCGTCGAGCGCACCCGCGAACGTGTACAACAGGCCGTTCAGCGCGCCCACGAAGGCGGCGAGCGGCGACTGCAGGCCAGCACCCAAGTCGGCGAGCATCTGCTCGCGCGACGGGAGGGAGGCCAGCTTCTTGACCTGAGCAGCGTCGATGGCGCGACCGTCCATCAGGCCGCCCTTCACCACCGGCTTGTGGTCGTTCTCCTTGGCGAAATCGGTCAACACCTTGGCCGCGGCCAGGGCGTCCCGCCCCATGACGAGGCCCGTGGGGCCCCGCAGCGGCTGGGGGGTGAGCCCGGCCTCGTTCACGGCGCGGAGCGCCAGAGTGTTCTTGATGACGACGTACTCCACCTTCGCCCGGCGCAGCCGGCGCCGTAGCTCCGTCATGCTCTTCACGTTGAGCCCGGTGAAGTCGGTGTAGTACAGCGTCGTGGCCGTCGCCATCTTTTCCTTCAGCTCGGTGACGAGATGTTCCTTGTCGGCTCGTTTCATCGCTCGTTACCGGTAGGGAGTGGAATCGACGGTGACGCCCGGCCCCATGGTGCTCGACACCGCGACGTTGCGGACGTACACACCCTTGGACGCGGTGGGCTTGGCGCGCATGATCTGATCCATGAACGCCGTGAAGTTCTGTTCCAGCTGGTCGAGCCCGAACGAGACCTTGCCGATCGCAGCATGCACGTTGCCGGCCTTGTCGACGCGGAACTCGATTTTACCGGCCTTGGTCTCCTTGACGGCGGCTCCGATGTTGAACGTCACCGTGCCCGCCTTGGGGTTCGGCATCAGCCCGCGCGGACCGAGGATGCGTCCGAGTTGGCCGAGTTGGCCCATCTGGTCCGGGGTGGCGATCAGCACGTCGAAGTCGAGCCAGCCGTCCTTGATCTTCTGGACGTACTCGACACCGACGTAGTCGGCCCCCGCATCCTGGGCCTCCTTGGCCTTGTCACCCACCGCGATGGCGAGGACGCGCACCGTCTTGCCGGTACCCGCCGGAAGCACCACCGTGCCGCGCACCACCTGGTCGGCGTGGCGCGGATCGACGCCCAGGCGCACGGCGACTTCCACGGTCTCATCGAACTTCGCGTACGCACCGCTCTTCACCAGCTCCAGGGCCTTACGGGCCTGGTACGAAGCGTTGATGTCGCGGCGCTTGGCCGCGGTGTTGTACTGCTTGCCGTGAGTCTGCATCAGTCGGATACCTCGAGCCCCATCGAGCGCGCCGCGCCGGCGACCATCGCCATCGCAGACTCGATCGAGTCACAGTTGAGGTCCGGCATCTTGATTTCGGCAATCTTGCGAAGCTGCGCCCGGGTCACCGTGCCGACCTTATTGCGGTTCGGCTGACCGGAGCCCTTCTCGATGCCCAACTCCTTCTTCAGGAGCACCGCGGCTGGCGGCGTCTTGAGGATGAAGGTGAACGATTTGTCGGCGTAGATCGTGACTTCGACCGGCAGGATCAACCCATCCTGGCTCTGCGTGCGGGAGTTGAACTCCTTGCAGAAGGCCATGATGTTGATGCCCTGCGGGCCAAGCGCCGTTCCGACCGGAGGCGCCGGATTGGCGCGGCCGGCCGGGATCTGCAGCTTCACGAACCCGATGACTTTCTTGGCCATAGCTCTCCTTCTTGCGTTGGCCGCGACTCAGCGCGCGGCGAACTCCCACTCTTGTTTCCGACGTCGGAGTGGTGGCCGACGGACTTCCCTTCCCCCCCACGGTCTGACGGTCGGACCGCCAAACCGCCGAGCGGTCAGTACGCCTTCAGCTGCAAGTAGTCCAACTCCACCGAGGTCGGGCGCCCGAACAGCGACACCGAGACCCGCACCTTGCCCTTGTCCGCCATCACTTCCTCGACCGTCCCGTTGAAGTCGGTGAACGGCCCTTCGGTGATCGCCACCGCCTGGCCCACGAGGAAGGGGATCTCCTCCACCGGCTCCTGCGCTTCGACTTCTTCGGTGATGCCGAGCAGCCGGTTCACTTCGTCCGGACGCAGCGGCTGCGGAAAACGGTCCTGTCCCACGAATTTGATCACGCCCTGGATGGAGTTGAGGACATGCAGGGTCTCCTGGTTCATGTCCATCTCCACCAGCACGTAGCCCGGAAACAGCTTCCGCTCCACGTTGACCTTCTTGCCGTTCTTGATCTCCACCACTTCCTGCGTGGGCACGAGCGCCTGTCGAACCGGGCGCTCCACGGACTGCCGCGGGTCCTGATCGATCTTGCGCTGGATCAACGATCGCACCTTGTTCTCGTGCCCCGACGTGGTCTGAATGGCGTACCAGTGGTGCTCCATTGCTCAGCGCCCCGCGATCAGGGACGGCAGGAGCCGCACCAGCAAGCCATTGAGGACGAAGTCCATGATCGTGATCACCATCCCGATGAGGAGCACGAAGATGATGATCGAGATCGTGGCCGACCGCACCTGCGGGAAGTCGGGCCACGTGACCTTGCGCATCTCGGCAACGACGGATTGGTAGTACGCGATGCTGCCGCGGATGAACCCGACTTTCGGTTCATCCCCGGCGTGCGTCAGGTCTGCCATGGTTACTTGGTTTCCTTGTGCAGCTGGTGCTTGTTGCAACGCGGGCAGTACTTCTTCCACTCGACCCGCTCCGGATGGACGCGGCGGTTCTTCATGGTGAAGTAATTCCGGTTCTTGCACTCGCTGCACGCGAGGATGATTTTTTCGCGGGCCATATGAAAATTCTCATGTTATCCGCGGGCGCTACCCGCGGGGTGCTGCACCTGCCAGTCGACCTGCCAGAGCTCGCGATCGGGATTGAACCGATGACCTCACCCTTACCAAGGGTGTGCTCTACCAACTGAGCTACGCGAGCGACGCTGCCCTCCCCCGCCCCGCCATCGCGGGCCCCACCGAAGCCACGAGCCGCCACGACTGCTGCGGCGGCCCGCCGAACTGATCCGCATCCGTCAATTGTCCGCCGCCCGAAAGCGACCCCCCAGAGCGGGAGACGGGGCTCGAACCCGCGACATCAAGCTTGGAAGGCTTGCGCTCTACCAGCTGAGCTACTCCCGCGTTGCCCTGCGCCCCCGCCATGGCTCTGCACCGCATCCCTGATGGTGGGGGAAGGATTCGAACCTTCGAAGGCATAAGCCGGCAGATTTACAGTCTGCTCCCGTTGGCCGCTTGGGTACCCCACCGCGAAACGCGCCCACCATCGCCCGCGCGCCAGACCTCGCGTGCCACGTTCGATCGAGAGCTGACGGCGAGAGTCGAACTCGCAACCGCCTGATTACAAATCAGGTGCTCTGCCAGTTGAGCTACGTCAGCGACCGAGCCGTTCTGCGCGAGACTCGTAGAATACCAGACGGCTACGCAAGTGTCAAGCCACGATCCCATGCTGACTTATCGGCAAACGCTTGATCCCGCGCTCACCCCACCCGCTTCCACTTCGTACCCGCCGGCGTGTCCTCGATCGCGATCCCCCGGCCCACCAATTCGGCCCTGATCTGGTCGGCCTCAGCGAAGTCCCGGCGACCCCGGGCCGCCTTCCGAGCCGCCAGACGATCCTCCACCCACTCCACCAACCCCGGATCGTCCATCGCTCGGCCTGGAATCAGGTCCAATACCCCATTCATGACCTCGAACACCCGCCGCGCCTCGACCAGGGCGCCAACATCCGCCCCGCCCCGATCCAACTCGGCATTGGCCGCCGTGATGAAACTGAATACCGCTGCCATGGCCCTCGGGGCGTTCAAATCGTCGTAGATCGCCGAGGTGAACGCCACCTCGGCCGCCGCAGACGCCGCGGCCAGCGCAGGCGTCGCTCCGCTGGCCCGGCTCAAGCGTTCCGCGAAGTCACCCACCCGGCGCACCGCCTCGGCGCTGGCGTCCAGCGCCTCGTCCGACAGGTTCAACTCTTTGCGGTAGTGCGCGCTGAACATGAAGTGTCGGATCGCGGCCGCCGATACGTTGGCCTCGCGCAACCCCTGCACGGTGCTCACGTTGCCCACCCGTTTGGCCATCTTGGAACCATCCGTAAGCAGGAAGGCTCCGTGGCACCAGCAACGAGCGAAAATCTTTCCGGTGGCTGCCTCGGACTGCGCGATCTCGTCCTCGTGGTGAGGGAAGATCAGGTCCACCCCGCCCGTGTGGATGTCGAGCGTCTCGCCCAGCAGGTCCATGGCCATAGCCGAGCACTCGAGGTGCCATCCGGGGCGCCCGCGCCCCCAGGGCGAGTCCCAGGCGGCGCCAACCCGCTCGTCCTCCTCCTTGGCCGCCTTCCACAAGGCAAAGTCCTGGGCGTTCTCCTTCGCGTAGTCGTCCTGCGCCACACGTGCACCCGACTTGATCTCGCGCGTATCGAGCCGCGACAGCCGGCCGTACAGCGGAAAGCGTCCGATCGCGAAATACACCGAGCCGTCCTCCGCCTGGTACGCCACGCCAGCCATCACGAGCCGTTCGACCAACCTGATCATCTGCGGGATGTACTCCGTGGCCTTGGGATACGCCTCGGCCTCCTCGATGCGCAGATAGCGGCGGTCGGCCTGGAAGATCTCGGTGACGGGCACCGTGATGTCGCCGATCATCTTGCCCTGCTCATTGGCTCGCTTGATGATCTTGTCGTCGACGTCGGTCAGGTTCATCACCTGACGCACCTGCCAACCCCGCAAACGAAGAGCGCGCCGCAGCAGGTCATTGAACAGGAAGGTGCGGAAGTTGCCCAGGTGCGCCGGGTTGTAGACGGTGGGACCACAACTGTAGAAGCGCACCGTGTCGCCGTCGGCCGGCGCGAACACCTCGACCCGGCGGGTGAGCGTGTTGTAGAGGCGGAATTCGGGCGTGGTCATGGCGGTCTTCACAATGTAGCGGGCGGCACAACGGGGACCGGTATGGTGGGCACCTCGTCGCGCTCGAACGCCACCTGCACGCGCTGCCGCAACTCCGACGAGGCCGCGTCGAGGTCGGCAGGTCTGGTGCGCCCGGCGATGCCCAGGGTCACCGTGCCCGCTCCGAATTTCTCGATGCCCGTGACCGCGGGCGGATCGAGGAACCGGGTCTTCCAACTCGCGTCGGCCGCCAGTTCGGCGGCCACGCGGGCCAAGCTCTTGGCGGCCGTCTCGGCGCCGGCCCAGGGCACGTCGATACTCACCCCGGCACGCCGCCACGTGCGCGAGAGGTTGGTGACCTGCAGGATCTGGCCGTTGGGGATGATGTGCAGCGCGCCGGTCGCGGCGCGCACGTACACCAGGCGCAGCGTGAGGTCCTCGACCGTACCCTCGACCGTCCCGATACGCACGCCGTCGCCAAGTCCGAACTGGTGTTCGAACTGGAAGAAGAATCCCGTGACGTAGTCGCGCACGAGGCTCTGCGACCCGAACGAGATGGCGAGCCCGAGCACACCCGACACGGCGAGCAGGGGATTCGTATCAAGTCCAAAGGCACGCATGGACATGATGACCACAACAACCACCACGACCACCCGCCCCGAATTGCGGAGCAGCACCGCCAAGGTCCGCGCGCGCTGTTCGCGGGCAGGCCCCCACTCCTCGCCTTTGGCAGAGCGTGCCATGCGCTCGATGCGCGTCGCAACGATGCGCACGGCGATCCAGGCGATGCCGCCGACGACGAGCGTCGCGCCGAATTCCCTCAGCGCGCCCATGAGCGCGTCGAACGTTTGCGGGAGGTGCGTGGCGGCCTGGAGGGGGAGCAGGTTCAGGTGGGGCATTTGGTGAAGCTAGGCGACCCCCTGCGCGACGGTCAACGGATCGACGGTGCGATGCGGCGCTCGGCGACGCGGGCCGCGGGCTGCCTGTCCTCGCAGGCTCCCCACGGGCGCAGGTATCCTTCGCGAAGCTCGTGTACATGGGGGGCGAGATCCAGCACCGCTTGCGAGTCGCGGCCGGCGAGTAGCGCCGCGCCACCGGTGGCGGCGTGGCCCTCGAGCAGACGCCGCACGATGGGGCGTGCCATGGCGGCGAAGGCATCGGGCGTGCCATCGAGCAGGAGCAGCGGGTGGGGAGTGGCGAGTCCGATGGCCAGGGCAAGGCGGGCGCGCTCATCGGTGGTCAGGCTCGCCTGCTCGGCGCCCAGCCGTGCGGTAAGTCCGAGCTCGGCCAGGACGGCGGCGAGCCGGTCCGGCTCCACGGCGGGGTCGCCACAGGCGCGATTGACCACGTCACGCGCCGTTTCGAAGGGGTAGGCAGCCGGTGCTAACGCGACGATTCTCGCCCGGCGCGCCGATTCGTGCCAGTGCAACGCGCCGGCATCAGGCCGCGCGAGGCCGGCTGCGCAGCGCACGAGCGTGGTCTTGCCGGCACCGCGGGCGCCGACGATGCCGATCACCTGCCCGCCGTCCAACTCGAGGTTCACACCGCAGAGGACGCGGGCAGTGGCCGAGCAGCCCGGCATTCCGGCTGCGTAGCCCTTCTTGAGGTTGCGTGCGGTGAAGAGCATGAGCAGGGCCCGGCTGGAGTGGACGCCGGCTGGCGCCGGGTACGCTCAGTGTGTCACGCCGCGCCACCGTGGATGGCACCGGATCCGTGCCTGAGGGCACAAAAAAGAACGGGCGCGCGAAGGCGCGCCCGTCTCGGGCCGGCGGGGCCCGCTGCAGATCATCGCGGGCGGCTGCGGTGGAAGGCGTCGATTGCGTCCACGACGGGCGCGGGATCGAAGCGGACTGGATCGGTGGCCGGCAGTCCGGTGTCCCGTGCCGCGCGCGTCACGGCGGCGCGCGCCGACGCGTCGTCCAGGTCATACGTATTCAGGGCCACGCCGATCACCGGCGCGGCGCGCAGCACGACGCGTTCGTGGAGCTGGATGAATTCGGCGAGGGGCGGGATCGGCACCCATTCGTTGTGACGGATGGCGGTGCGTGTGGGCTGGGCGCACATCACCTGGGCGTGGGGCAGTGATCCGTGCAAGAGCCCGTAGGTCACGCCCGAGTAGCTGGGGTGGATGATCGACCCCTGCCCCTCGACGAGCACGATGTCGGCGTCTCGCGCCGAGTCGAGGACCAATCGCTCGGCAGCGCCGGCGATGAAGTCCGCGACGACGGCGTCCACGGAGATGCCTTTGCCGTCGATGAGGATGCCGGTCTGTCCGGTGCCGGCAAAGGCAACGCGGTGGCCCTTGCCGCGGAGTCCATCGAGGAGCTGGAGGGCAGCCGTCATCTTGCCGATGTTGCAGTCGGTGCCCACGGTGAGCACGACGGTAGCAGCCACTTCGCGCACGCGGCCGCGGGCCACGTCGAGGTCCCTGGGTGGACGACGGAGATCGTGAATCTCGGCGCCCGAGCGCGCGGCGTGGGCGGCAAGGTCGGCGTCGTCGCCAAGCATCGCGTGGAGGCCACTCCACACGTCGAGCCCGTCGTCGAGGGCGCGCAGGACGATGCCGCGCCACTCAGCGGGAAACTGTCCTCCTTGCGGTGCGATCCCGATGAGGAGCGCGTTGGGCTTGCGGGCCAGCCCTTCATCGATCGATCCGACGACGGGAATCGCGCCGCCGAAGCCGAGCACCTGCTGGGCGGTTTTGCCGCGCTGCGTGGAGTCGATCACCGCGGCCACGCGCTGCGGAGAGTAGCGGATGCAGGCGTTGGCGGTCTTGGAGCGGAGGGGATTGAACGACCCCTCGGCCAGCACGAGGAATCGGGGGTCGCGAGTCATTGGGAAAGCGGTGAGGTCAGGGGGTGGGCAGCGGTGGTTGGGGCCCAGCCGCCGAGGGCACTCGGGCGGCGAGGGGATCGACGATGAGACCTCCCTCATAGATCCCGTGCACGAGCACGCGGCGCACGAGAACCATCACGATGGCGAGCGTGGGCATTGCGATGAGGAGGCCGAGAGCGCCGAGGAGCTCGCCCATCACGAGTACACCGGTGATGCTCAGTACTGGTGGGAGGTCCACCTTCTCGGACATGACCAATGGAGCGACGACATTGCCTTCGATGAGGTGGATCACGACGCCCAGCCCGAGCACGAGCATGGCGCGGGTGCCGCCGCCCGGCGTGTTGAGCACGAACAGCGCGGGGAGTGTGGTGGACAGCAGCGTGCCGAAGAACGGCACGATCGCGGCGAGCCCGGTGAACACGCCGAACGTGAGCGCGTACGGGACGCCGAGCAGATACAGCCCGATCGCCGTGAGGATGCCGAGCAACGTCATCGTGAACAGCTGGCCGACGATGTACGCCCGGAGCGTGGCCCCCAGTTCCCCGAGGATGTGATTGACGAACGGGCGGCGCGCGGGCGGGAAGAGCGATTCCAGGATATCGGTATACGTGGTCGGGGCGACGGTGAGGTAGATCGCCATGACGACCACGGAAAAGATGCTGATCAAGGCGTGCACGCCCGCGAACAGCTTGGGCACGACGTTCTGGAGGGCGCCGGCGACCTGATCGTAGATGCCGAGCACGATGCTCTGCTGTTTGGGAGCCATCACCCCGGCGAGCGCGGGGATGCGGGCAAGCATGACGTCCAGGTTCTGCTGCCATTGATTGACGTACTGCGGCAGCAACCCCACCAACTGCTGCGTCTGCGTCACCAGCGGGGGCACGAGGATGGTGAAGAGCAGCGCGACGGCGGCGAGGCTGACGGAGAGCGCGGCCAGGAACGCGATGCGTCCCGGCACGTGCAGGCGCTGGCGGAGCGCGGCTGCCAGCGCGTCCAGATACACGGCGAGCAGGATGCCGACGAAGAGCAGCATCAACACGTCGGCCACGGATCCGACCAGCCAGAGCAGCAGGACGGTCAGGACCGTCGCGGTGAGCAGGGGCGCGTACGCGAAGCGCCGTGCGGGCTGCTCGCTCAACTCGTCTTCTTCTCTTCCGGCAACTCCTCGATGTCGGCAGGAACCGTCTCGTCGTCACCACGCCCGAGTTGTTTGGCAGGGGCGGACGATCCGGCGGGGAGCATTCCCATCTTCTGCTTGAGGGCGAGCAGTTGCTGGTCGACCGTGCCCGAAACGGCACCGCGTTCGAGCTGTTTGAACTCGCGTTGCAGTGTGTCGCCCGAGAACTCCTCGTCGATCTCGGTGGCGGCCTTGATCTGTCGCTCATTGGTTTCGATGCGCTCTTCCATGCGGCTGAACGCCTCGAACGCCGACTTCTCGGAAAGAGACGACATCGTCTCGGCAATGCGCTTCTGGGCCTGGGCCCGGCGCTGCCGCGCAATGAGCAGGTTCTTCTTGCGCTTCGCCTCCTCGATCTTGTCGTTCAGATCGCGGAGCGAGTTCTTGAGCTTCTCCGTTTCGAGCCGGTGGGCCTCCCAGGTCTGCGCGAGTTGCTGGCCGTTGTTCGCGTGCTCGGCCTGGCGGACAAGCGCCTGCTTGGCCAGATCGTCGCGGTTCTCCTGCACGGCGAGCATGGCCCGGCGCTCCCAATCCTGGGCCTGCGTGAATTCCGCATCGGCCTGGTCGCGCAGCCGCTTCTCGTCCGCGATCGCGGTGGCGACCTGTTGCTTGGCTTTGGCAAGCTGCGAGCGCATGTCGGCGAGAATCTGCGTGAGCATCTTCTCGGGATCTTCCGCTTTCGAAATCAGATCATTGATGTTCGAACGCAGCATCTGAGAGAGTCGATCGAAAATCCCCATGGGTCAGTGTGCCTCGCGGAACGCGCCGAGCTCGCGCATGTGTGACGCCAGGGCCAGGGTCATGCTCTCATAACTCGCCAGGAACTCTTCGTAGTCAAGGTGCTCCAACTCGAGCGCCTCGGTGAGCACGACTGAATCGCCCTGGATGCCGTACGATCCGTGCAGCAGGTCGCCAGCGTTCATTTCGAGCAAACGGCGGCTCAATGTGGCCAACGCCCCATTCTGCTTGGGCAAGCTCATCACTTTGACCCGCAGCAGGACTACGGGCGGGGAGTAGTGGACGACGACATCGAAATCCTGGGAGCCCCCGGGCTTCACCACCCAGAGGCCCGGCTCGACTTCGGTGTGGGTCGCCCCATCCACCTCCAGCCGGTCGAGATAGCCTTCGATTTCTTCCTTGGTCACCATCGGTGCGATCCCGTGAATGCGCTTGCCAGACCCTACGGATGGAGCCGTGCGGCGTTTCAACCGCCGTGGTCAAACTACCGCCGGGCTGGAAGGGGGGCAACGGCCGGCATGCCGGCGCGCTCTTTCTTATAGAATGCGCCAGCCACGCGACGTCAGCCGGCGTCGCGCCCGCTCGGGCTCGCGGGTGGCCAGATAGCTCGGGCTCTCCCAATCCGGCACGTGCGAGGGGCCCGACGCCGGGGCGATCAGGGGCCCCCAGAACGTCGCGCCGATCGCGAGGACTGCGTACCCCAGGTTCTCGAGCAACTGCGAGACCGCGGTTGGGTAGCGGGCGTGGTCTTCGTACACCACGTCGCGCACCCGGCGGTCGGCGAGGAGCGCCGTGGCGCCACGCAGCACCGCGGACTCGTGCCCTTCGACGTCCAGCTTCATGACCCCGACCTCCGCCGGCTGCGGCACGAACGTGTCGAGCCGTGCCAGCTGGATGCGCTGGCGTTCACCCTGCCGAGGGTCGCCAGGCCCCACCACTTCTGCGATGCCGCGGTTCCATTCGAACGACGGCGGCATGAGCAATTCGCCGTAGCCGTCGTGATCCGACAACGCGGCTGCTGAGACGTCGATCGGCGCCGCCGCGGGGTCGGCACGCCAGGCGTCGACGTTGAACGCCAGCTCCGCGCGCACGCCGGCGTTGGGCTCGAACGCGATGACCCGCCCCGCCGGTCCGACGCGTCGGGCCAGCAGCGCGGTCATCTGTCCGATGTTGGCTCCGACGTCGAGCGCCAGTTCTCCCGGGTCGGCCAGCCGCCACAGCACCTCGGCCACGGGAAGGTCGAACACGCCGAGCTGTTGAATGCTCAGACCTATGGCGTCGCCCGCGAAGCAGCGAATCGGCATGCCCCACGGCAGCCGGACGGTCACGCGATCACGACCGCGGTGGCGACGGCGCGAAAGCACCCGGCGTACGAGTTGCGACGGCCGAAACAGGTAGTGCGGCTTGGCGAGCCCGCGCACCGCCGCCGCGAGACTCACGTTCAGGCGCCCGCGCGTTTGATCTGGACCAGCCGCCCGCGCGCCAGCCGGCGCCCGGTGGGGGTTGCGGCGAGTCCGCCCCCGGCGGTCTCGCGGTACCGTACGTCCATCTCCCGGCCGATCTCACCCATGACATCGATCACTTCGTCGGCTGGGATCGCGAACTCGATGCCGGCCAGCGCCATCTCGACGGCAGCGAGTGCGATGGCAGCACCGGTGGCATTCCGGAACACGCACGGCAGCTCGACGAGGCCGCCCAGCGGGTCGCAGATCAGGCCGAGCGTGGCCTGTTGGGCGAGCGCGATCGCGTGCCCGACCTGGGCTGGCGTGCCGCCGAGCATCTCGGTTGCCGCGCCGGCCGCCATCCCGGCGGCGGCGCCGGTCTCGGCCTGGCAGCCGCCCTCGGCGCCGGAGAGCGACGCGCGTTCGGCAACGACGGCGCCGATGAGGCCAGCGGTGGCGAGCGCATTCACGACGGCGTCGTCGGGGATCCCCCGGGCCGCGGCGAGCCCCGTGAGCACCGCGGGGAGCACGCCGGCGCCGCCCGCCGTGGGGGCGGCGACGATCACGCCCATGGCCGCGTTCACCTCCTGCACAGCGAGGGCGCGCGCGAGCACGTCGCGGAACGGCGTACCGGAGAGTGGGCCGGCAGGGCCGCTGCGCAACTTGGCGGCGTCGCCGCCCACCAGTCCCGACGCCGATTTGAGGTCGCCGGCCAGGCCGCGTTCCACGGCACCGCGCATGACGACGAGCGCGCGGCGCAAGGCGTCGCGGATCTCTTCCACGGGGCGCCCCTGGTCGAGGGCCTCGGCTTCGAGGGCGACCCGGGCGAGGGACTTGCCCTGCGCCTGGGCGTCGCGGATGGCGTCAGCGATCGCTCGGTACACGTCAGGCGCTCACTTTCTCGAGGCGGTGGGCCCAGCGCACCCATGGAAACGCCCGCAAGTGGTCGCGGACCGCGACGTCGGGCGCCTCGTCGACTTCGATCACCATGAGAGCATCGCCGCCGCGGTGCTTCCGGCTCAGCCGCAGCGCGGCGATGTTGAGGCCGTCGTCGGCCAGGCGCGCGGTGATGCGGGCCACCGAGCCCCTGATATCCTCGGCGAGAAGCACGATGGTATAGCTATTACCTAATACTTCCACCGGATACCCGTCGATCTCGCCGATGCGGATGCGCCCTGCACCGAGCGAGGCACCGACCATCACGTGTTGTCGGTCGCCGCGCTCGACGGTGATGCGCGCAGAATTCGGATGGGCGTCGTCGGCCAGCGTGGTCTTCTCGAACCGGTAGTCGACGCCGTCGCGCTCGGCGATCTCGAGCGCGTCGCGGAGCCGTTCGTCGTCGGGGCGGAACCCGAGCAGCCCGCCGGCGATGGCCTTGTCGGTGCCGTGCCCCTCGCCCGTGCGCGCGAACGATCCATGTAGTTCCACGCGCGCGCGGTCGGGGGTGCCGCCCACGAGGGACCGCCCGATGAGCCCGAGCTTGCAGGCGCCCGCCGTGTGCGAGGAAGACGGCCCGACCATGACGGGGCCGATGATGTCGAGTAGAGAGACCATACGAAGGGAAGCGGTGGAGGAGTCGCCTGCCGCGGTGCGCGACACGTCGTCTAGCCGGTGCGTCGCTTCTTGGATGTACCCCGGGAACGGGAAAAGAGTGTGCGCAGGAACTGGCCGGTGTAGGACGCGTCGACCGCAGCCACGGCTTCGGGAGTGCCAACGGCCACGACCTCGCCGCCCCGCTCGCCCCCTTCGGGCCCCAGGTCCACGATCCAGTCGGCCGTCTTGATCACGTCGAGGTTGTGCTCGATGACGAGCACGGTGTTGCCGCGATCCACGAGCCGGTGGAGCACGTCGAGGAGCAGCCGCACGTCCTCGAAGTGGAGACCCGTGGTCGGCTCGTCGAGGATGTACAGGGTGCGGCCGGTGTCGCGCTTGGCGAGTTCGGTGGCGAGCTTCACGCGCTGCGCCTCGCCCCCCGAAAGTGTCGTGGCACTCTGGCCCAGGTGCACATATCCGAGCCCCACGTCATACAGGGTCTGCAACTTCTGCTGGATGCGCGGCTGGTTCTCGAAGAATTCCAGCGCATCTTCCACCGTCAGCTCGAGCACGTCGGCAATGCTCTTGCCTCGGAAGCGCACCTCGAGCGTCTCGCGATTGTAGCGCTTGCCCTTGCACACCTCGCAGGGCACGTACACATCGGGCAGGAAGTGCATCTCGATCTTCACCAGCCCGTCGCCCTGGCAGGCCTCGCAGCGGCCGCCCTTCACGTTGAACGAGAAGCGCCCCGGACCGTAGCCGCGGATCTTGGCTTCGGGCATCTCGGCGAACAACTCGCGGATCGGGGTGAACAGGCCGGTGTAGGTGGCCGGGTTGGAGCGCGGCGTCCGTCCGATCGGGCTCTGGTCGATGTCGATGACCTTGTCGATGTGTTCCAGCCCGGTGATCCGCCCGTGTTTGCCCGGGATGGTACGCGCGCGGTAGAAGTGCCGGGCCAGCGCGCGGTGCAGAATGTCCTCGACCAGCGTGGACTTACCTGAGCCCGACACTCCGGTGATGGCCACGAACAGGCCCAGTGGCAGTTCGACCGAGACGCCGCGCAGGTTATGCTCCTCGGCGTCCTCGATGCGAATCACGCGGTCGGGATCGAACGGGCGCCGGGTGGCGCGCGTCTCGATGCGCATCTCGCCGCTCAGGTACTTGCCGGTGAGCGAGCCGGGGGTGCGGATGATGTCGTCCACCGTGCCCTCGGCCACGAGGCGGCCGCCGTGCTTCCCGGCGCCGGGGCCCAGATCGATCACGTGGTCGGCGGCGCGCATCGTTTCCTCGTCGTGCTCGACGACGATGACCGTGTTGCCAAGGTCGCGCAGCTGCTCCAGCGTGGAGAGCAGGCGGGCGTTGTCGCGCTGGTGCAGGCCGATACTCGGCTCGTCCAGTATGTAGAGGACGCCGACGAGCCGCGATCCGATCTGCGTGGCGAGGCGAATGCGCTGGGCCTCGCCGCCGGACAGAGACTCGGCCGAGCGGCTGAGCGTGAGGTAGTCGAGTCCCACGTCGACCAGGAAGCGCAGGCGCTCCGACACTTCCTTGAGGATGGGGCCGGCGATTTCCGGGTCGAGGCCTGGCACTCCCTTGCGACGCAGAGCGAGGCCGTCGATGAACGTCCGCGCGGCGGCGATCGGCAGGTCGGCCACGGCGCCGATATTGTGGCCGCCAATCGTGACGGCGAGCGACTCGGGCTTGAGTCGGTAGCCGTGGCAGGATTCGCACGGCACCTCGAGCATGTATTCCTGCAAGTCGAGCCGTATGGCATCGGAGCCCGTGTCCTCGTACCGGCGCTCGACGTTGGCAATCACCCCCTCCCACTCGACCTCCGACTTACGGCCGCCCTTGTGGGCAGCGTCGCCATAGAGGAGGGCTTCGTGAACGTCGGCCGGCAGGTCGCCCCACGGCGTGTTGAGGTCGAACTTGTACTTGCGCGCCAGGGCTGGAAGAATCACCCGCCGCAGTTGGCCGGTGGGTTCGCCCCATGGGAGAATGACGCCTTCGAGGATCGAGATACGGGCGTCGCCGAGAACGAGCGCTTCGACCACGCGGCGCCGTGTGCCCAGCCCCCCGCACCCTGGGCACGCGCCATACGGTGAATTGAATGAGAACTGGCGCGGCTCGAGGTCGGGGAGCGAGGTGCCGCAGGTGGGGCAACCGTAGCGCTCGGAGAAGACCTCCGTGGTCTTGCGCCCGGGGTCGTGGACTTCGACCATGCCGTCGGCCAGCTTGAGCGCCGTCTCGATCGAGTCGGTGAGACGGGCGCGGTCGTCGGCGCGGACCGTCGTGCGGTCCACGACCACCGAGACGGTATGGTTCTGGCGGCGATTGAGTTTGGGCGGCGAGGCGATCTCGATCAGTTCGCCGTCTACGTAGGCACGAATGAACCCCTGCTTGCGCACCGACTCGAACAGTTCGCGGAACTCCCCTTTGCGCCCCTGCACCAGCGGGGCGCGGATCTCGATGCGCGCGCCGTCGGGCCACCCGAGCAAGGCGTCGGTGATCTGCGCCGCACTCTGGCGCTGCACCGGTCGCCCGCACGTCGGGCAGTGCGGCGTACCGGCGCGTGCGTAGAGCAGGCGCAGGTAGTCATAGATCTCGGTGACCGTACCGACGGTGGACCGAGGATTGTGTCCGGCGCTCTTCTGCTCGATGGAGATCGCCGGCGACAGCCCCTCGATGGAGTCGACGTCGGGCTTTTCCATCAGGCCGAGGAATTGCCGGGCGTAGGCGGACAGCGATTCCACGTAGCGTCGCTGTCCTTCGGCGTAGATGGTGTCGAAGGCCAGGGACGACTTGCCCGACCCGGACAGTCCCGTGATCACCGTCAGCCGGTCGCGTGGGATCGCGACGTCGACGTTCTGCAGATTGTGTTCCCGCGCGCCGCGGACGATCAGAGCATCTTCAGCCATAGCCAGCGAAAGCTGGCCGATCCTCCGGGGGGAGACAAGCCGGGGGGGTAGGACGTTATGTTACGGCAACTTCTCCAAACCCTCCGCCATGCCCCACACGGATGCCATTGTCGTTCTGACCACCGTCGCCTCGGACGACGAGGCGGTGCGCTTGGTGCGCGCGCTGCTCGAGCGCCGACTCATCGCCTGCGGCACCCTGGTGCCGGGGGCCCGATCGCTGTACCGCTGGCAGGGCAAGATCGCCGACGAGCGCGAAGTGCTGGTGCTCCTCAAGACGCGGTCGGCCCGGCTCGAAACCCTCCAAGTGGCGTTCGGCGAACTGCACCCGTACAAGGTGCCGGAGCTGCTCGCCCTGCCCGTGTCGGCGGGCCTGGCCAAGTATCTCGAGTGGATCAGCGGCGAGACCACGCTCGCGCTGGCCTGACGCCGTGCGGCACCGGGAGCGGCCGCGCGAACAACCGGAGATACGGTTGCCCGTGATGGAGGACGGCGAGCGCACTCCTGCGGAACGCGAGGCCCGAGCGCCGTGATCGCGGTTCGCATCGACGACGTGGCGTTCTACCACGGCGAGGCGATCGCCTGGCCGGTGGACGCCATGCTCGGTGCCACCACCCCCTTGCTGCGGCGGCTGGAACTGGCGGCCGGTACCGCCCTCGCTCGGCAGGCGCCGCTCCGCGAGCCCCTGCCCGTGGGCGCGGCGGTGGTGACCGGGGCCGGTGACCTGCACGTCGAGTTGCTGATTCACGCGGTGATCGTGAGTCCAGAGGAGCGGGCGTCGCGCGACTCGGTGCGGCGGGCCCTGGCGAGCGCGCTGCAACGCGCGGCGGACTTTCGGATCGACGAACTCGCGGTCGTGCCATTCGGCATCGGTGCAGGGAATCTCGACCTGGAGGAGAGCGCGGTGGTGATGGCGGAGGTCATGCGGCAGCATCTGGCGCGCGCGGCGCATCCGCGGTCGATCATCGTGATCGTGGAGAATGATGCCGAAGAAGCGGCGTGGCGCGCCGCGATCGCGCGGGAGGCGCCATGAGCCGGCGCGCCTGGACGGCGGTCGTGGTGCTCGTGCTCTGGAGCGGCGGCTTCGCGGCACTCATTCGCCAGCAGTACTTCCAGCCCAACGTGGAACGGCTCGCGGAAGCAGCGCTCAGAGTCAACCCGGGCGCGGTGTTCTACGCCGTGCTCCAGGGCGGCCGGCAGATCGGGTTCGCGTCGTCCACCATCGACACGGTGACGGGCGGCATCACGTCCACCGACTACCTCGTGGCCGACCTGGCCGCCGGGGGCGCAGTGCACCGGGTGCAGGCCCGTACGACCATCGAGGTGTCGCGTACGCTGCGGGTGCGACGGTTCGAGGTGGACGTGGAATCCGACTCGGCGCCCTTTCACGCGGGCGGCCGGGTGGACGGCGACTCGGTCGTGATCTACGCGCGCTCGACGAATGGCGCGGCGCCGGCCGATTCGCAGCGCGTACGCATCGGCGGCCCCGTCCTGCTCCCCGCGCTGGTGCCGCTGGCCATCGCCCTCGGCGAGGAGCCCAAGGTGGGCAAGTCGTACGTGCTGCCGGTATTCGATCCGACCACGATGGCGCCGCAAGACGCCCGCGTGCGGATCGCGGCCGAGACCACGTTCGTGGTCAACGACAGCTCGGTGCTCGATTCGACCACGATGCGCTGGCGCGGCGTGACCCCCGACACACTCCGGGCGTGGCGCCTGGCCACGGACGCGACGCACGGCGTGAACGGGTGGGTGGACGACCAGGGACGTCTGGTCGAGACCACGGAGATGGGATTCCGGCTCGAACGACGTCCATATGAAGTTGCATATGAAAACTGGCGTCTGGCGCAGGCGGACAGCGGGGCGCCGCCCACCGCCGACCGCGACATTCTCGAGACGACGGCGATCGCCGCGCATCTCCGGGTGACGCGGCAACTGCCGCGCCTGCGGGTACGCCTGCGCGGCGCCGACCTCGCGGGGTTCGACCTGGACGGCGGCCGGCAGACGCTGCGCGGCGACACGCTCACCATCGTGCGCGAGGATCCGGACAGCCTGGCCGGCCGATCCTTCATGGGCGCGCCCCGCCCGCCCGAGGTGCTGCGCGCGCTCGAGCCCGAGCCGCTGGTGGAGTCGCGCAACCCCGAGATCCGCGCCCTGGCCGACCGGTTGCGCGGACAGGCTCGCGACCCGCGGGTGGTGGCCGAGCGCATCGATCGGTGGGTGCACGACTCGCTCCGCAAGCGGATCACCTTCGGCGTGCCGGACGCCCTCCAGGTACTGCACGCGCGGAGCGGCGACTGCAACGAACACACCCAACTGTATCTGGCGCTGGCCCGGGCGGCCGGCATTCCTGCCCGTGCCGCCGCCGGGCTGGCCTACGTCGACGGCAAGTTCTACTACCACGCGTGGCCCGAGGTCTACCTGGGACGGTGGGTGGCCGTCGATCCGACGTTCGGCGAGTTTCCGGCTGACGCGGCACATCTGCGGTTCGTGGTGGGCGGACTCGCGCGCCAGGCGGAGTTGATTCATCTGATCGGGGTGCTGCGCATCGACGTGCTCGCCCCGGCCCGCACCCGAGCGCCGTGACCGGGCTCACCCGTCCTCCGCTCCTTCCACTTCGCCCTTCGCCATGATCCGACTCCACCACCTGACCAAACGCTACGGCACCTTCACGGCGGTTGATGCCATCGACCTCGACGTACCGCGCGGCGAGCTGTTCGGATTCCTGGGCCCCAACGGGGCGGGCAAGACGACGACGCTCCGGATGATCGCCGGCATCCTCCGGCCCACGGGGGGCATCGTGGAGATCGGCGGCGTGGATATCGCCAAGGACCCGATCGCCGCCAAGATGATGCTCGGATTCATTCCTGACCGGCCGTTCATCTACGAGAAGCTCACAGGCGCCGAATTCATGCGGTTCGTCGCCGGGCTCTACAACCAGGAGGGACCCGAGGTGGAGCACCGGACGCGCGAGTTGCTCGCGCTGTTCGACCTCGACGAGTGGCAGGACGAACTCGTCGAGAGCTACAGCCACGGCATGCGGCAGAAGCTGATCATCTCGAGTGCGTTCGTGCACCGCGCCGAAGTGATCGTGGTGGACGAACCCATGGTGGGGCTCGACCCCAAGGCAGCCCGCATTCTCAAGGACCTGTTCCGCGAGTATACGCGCCGGGGCAACACGATCATGATGTCCACGCACACGCTCGAGGTGGCCGAGGCGCTGTGTGACCGTATCGCCATCGTCCAGGCGGGGCGCATCCGGGCCTGCGGCACGATGGCTGAGCTGCGTCAGACGGCGGAAGGCGGCGCGGAGGGGCTGGAGCAGATCTTTCTCAAGCTCACCGGCGAGAACGCCGCCCGCGAGTTGGTCGAGGTGCTCAATGCCTGACGGCCGCGCGGCCGCCGCGGCGCGCGCCGTCGCCGACCCGTCGCTCGTTCACCTCCTGGCGCCGAAGTGGCTCACCGCCCGGGCACGCCTGCTCTCCAGCGAGCGGGGGCGCGGCGCACGATTCGCCGTGCTCGCGGGGTTCGGCGCGCTGTTCTGGGCGTTCGTGTACTTCGTACTCTATCGGCTGCTGCGCTACTTTCGCGGGGTCGCGGAGATCGGGCCACTGCTCGCCGGCAAATTGCTCGGGCTCATCCTGATCGGATTCTTCTCGATCCTCGTGCTGTCCAACGTCATCACGGCACTTTCGAGTTTCTTTCTGGCGCGCGACCTCGATCTGCTGGTCTCCGGACCCGTGGATTGGCTCAAACTGTACCTGGCCAAGCTGCTCGAGACGACCGTGAACTCCAGCTGGATGGTGGTCCTGCTCGCCATTCCGATGTTCGCCGCCTACGGACACGTATACGAGGGCGGCTGGTGGTTCCCGTTGGTGAGCGCGGCCGTATTCGTCCCGTTTCTGATCATCCCGGCGGTGATCGGGTCGGCGGTCACGCTGTTGCTCGTGAACGTCTTCCCGGCGCGGCGTACGCGCGACATCCTGAGCGTCATCGCCGTGTTCGCGGCGGGCGGCATCGTGCTGCTGCTCCGCCTCGTCCGTCCCGAACGCCTGGCGCGCCCCGAAGGATTTCGCTCGCTCGTCGATTTCGTGACCGTCCTGCGTGCGCCCACGTCCCCGATGTTCCCGAGCGAGTGGGCTGCGCGCGGGGTCATGAGTTGGCTGCAATACCGCCTCGAGTACCTCCCGTTCTATCTCCTGTGGACGACCGCCGCGGCCGCCGTGGTGGTCGGCGCCGTGTTGCACCGCATGTTGTATCTCAAGGGATACAGCAAGGCGCAGGAGAGCGGCGCCCACTGGGTGCGCGGCACCGTACTCCGGCGCATCGGTGCGTTCGTGTTCCGGCCCCTCTCGGTGCTCAGGCGCGAACTGGTGCTCAAGGAACTGCGGCTCTTCTTTCGCGATACGACCCAGTGGTCGCAGCTGATTCTGCTCGCCGTCCTGGTGGTGGTATACGTGTTCAACATCAAGTACCTCCCGCTGCGCGGCAACGGGATGACGTTCTTCCTCATCAACATCGTCCCCTTCCTGAACCTGGTACTCGCGGGATTCGTGCTCGCGTCGATCGCCGCGCGGTTCATCTTCCCGGCCGTGAGCTTGGAAGGCCGCACCCTGTGGCTCCTCCGGTCGAGCCCGATGCAGGTGCGCGATCTGCTGTGGGCCAAGTTCTGGGTGGGCACGATGCCCCTGCTCGTGCTCGCGCTCGCCATCGTGGCCGTCACCGACTACCTGCTCGACGTGAGCCAATTCATGTTGACCGTCTCGGTACTCACCATTGCCATGATGACGTTTGCCGTGGCCGGGATGGCCCTCGGGTTCGGAACGATGTTCCCGCAATTCGAGACCGAGAACGCGGCGCAGATCCCCACGTCGTTCGGCGGCCTGTTGTTCATGATGGCGTCCGTGGCGATGATCGGCGGCGTGGTGATCCTCGAAGCGCGCCCGGTGTATGCCTACCTGCTGGCGCGCATGTCGAACGCCAACCCGAACCCGCTGGACCTCTGGCTCGGCTTCGGCGGTGCGGGGCTCCTGTGCGCGGCCTGCACATTGGTGCCCATTCAGATTGCGTTGAGACGCCTCGCGGCCGTCGAGCGTTAGCCCCGAATTCACGGGGCTCGGCGGCCGGCCCAAATCAAGGTGACGATCGCACCGGCCCCCGGGTCTTTGTGATCACCAAACACCGTGGCGCCGACGAGCACTGCGGCAAGCATGACGCTCCGGCCGACCCGGACGGGCGTTGGAACGGGGTCCCCCAATTGAGGAGGTTCAGGATGATTCGCATGCGTTGGCTCGCCCTCGCACTCGTGGCCTGCATGGCCACGACCGTGCGTGCGCAGGGCACACAGGATACCGCCAAGACGAAGACGACGATGACCAAGAAGGCCGCCACGCACAAGGTGGCCCGAAAGATGACGGTATCGAAGAGCGCCACGAAGACGACCAAGAGCGCGATGGTCATGAAGCCCGCGGCCAAGGCGCCCAAGGCGAGCACGTCCACCAAGGCCGAGTCCAGCACCGCCAAGGCGCACACGAAGAGCGCCCGGACGATGCGGAAGCCGAAGGCGAAACCCGACTCCGCGAAGAAGGGTGGCTGATTACCGCCAGCCTGCTACTGACCAAGCCCCGGTACGTCGCTGACGTGCCGGGGTTTCGTCATCAGGGCGCCCCGTCAGGGAGTCGCGCCCCACACTGAGCGCAGAACCGGGCGTTGACGAGCAGAGGCGCGCCGCACGTCGGACACCCGGGAGTTGGCGGCTCCCCGGCCGGCAGCCGCACCGCATCCATCGCTTCATCTTCGGCGAAGAAGAGTGGATAGAGCACGACCGCCAGCGCGACGAGCGCGAGCAGCGTGCCGACGAGCAGCGGGATGCTCATGCGTCCGCGTCCCGCGTGGACGGCCGGCCGGCTGGCGTCGTTCGGGGCCAGAGCGCCAGTACGCCGCCGAGGACCACGAGCCCGCCCCCGATCCACGCCCAGACGGCCAGCGGCACGAAGGTGATGCGCACCTGCGCCTCGTCAGCCGACGCGGCGAGCAGCACGGCCCGTGCATCGAGCGTCGGTGAACTCCGCACGCCAACCCGCGTGATCGGCGCGTACAGCGAATCGCCCAGGGCGTCGCGGTATTGCCACTGCTCGGCAACGAGCAGCCCCTGTCGGATCCCGTCGCGCGACGCGTCGAGCGACAACGCCACCACGTCGTGATCGGCCGTGCTGTAGCGCGACGTCCCCTGGCTCACGAACCGCCACACGTGCCCGAAGGGGTCGGCGACCTGCGCCTCCTGCCCCGTGGCGAGGGTCATGTCGCGCGCTCCCGAAAACGCACCCGCGGCGAGCGCGACCACGAGCACGAGGGCCGCCGCGTGCGCCACGAACTCGCCAACGCGCCGCCGCCTGGGTCCGGCGGCGGAGGGCTCGACGGTGACCGTCGGTGCACGGCTGGCAATGGACCACACCGCCGCAGCGGCGCACACGACGCCGCCACCCACCCACGCCGCGCGGAAGGCGGGCGCCCCGCCACTCGCCGCGAGGGCGTACGCACCGGCCAGCGCCCCCAACGCGACCAGCGCCGACAGGATGCTATTCCATTTTACCAATAGTCCCCTGGCGGGCGTCCGTGCGAGGGTGTGGAGCAGCCCCGTGGCCACCACCCACACGCCGAGCGCCACCCCCTCGCCCGACGACCACCCCCAGCCTCCGGTGGGCGACGCGGCCGCCGACCCGCGCGCGCCCAGCAGCAGGCCACCCGCCAGGCACGTCCATCCGGCGAGCGCCCACCGGCGGGCGGACGAGGCCCACGCCGCATCGAGCCGGCGCGCCAGCAGTCCGCCCATGGTGAGTACGAACGGCATGCTCAGCGCCACATAGCCCAGTATGAGCAAAGGCTGGTGGAGGACCATCACCGGCTGCAACAGCCGCGGGTCGAGCCCCCGGCCGTCCGGGGCGCGCCACGACAGGCGCTCGTACGGATTGGCCTGCACGCACACGACGAGCAGCACGAACAGCAGCAGCGTCGCGGACACGCCGGCCGTCCACGGACCGCGCGAGCGGTCCCGCGTCGCGCCACCCGGCGCGAGCAGCGCCACACACCCTGCCAGGGCGAGCGCCCACACAAGCATCGCGCCGGCCGGACCGCTCCACAGCGCGGAGACGGCATAGGCCTGCGGCAGCGCGAGGTTGGTGTGCATGGCCACGTAGGCGAGCGAGAAATCGCGCTCGATCAGTGCGGTGACGACGCCGCTCGTGGCAACGACCAGGGCCGCGAATGCCACGTAGAGCGCGCGCCGCCCACTGGCCGCGAGGTCCCGGCGCTGCAGGGCGCCTCCGGCAAATGACACGACCGCTCCCCACGCCGCCATCAGCAGCGCGACCCAGAGCGAGAGCTCGCCGACCAGGATCACGCGGGGACGGTCCCGGCCGGGAATTGAACGCGCCGCATCACCGGCCCTCGCCCGCGGAATCGCGTGCCCAGGCCACGGCGGCGCGCATGGCGCGGGCCCATCCTGTGCGCCATGTGTCGACGTCGGACCGTGCGCGCGACGGATGAAACGTCGTCACGTCCTGGCTTGCGTAGAATGCGCCCGCGTCGCGCCACACGCCGCCCGCGATGCCGGCCAGACCGGCGGCGCCGAGCGCCGTCGTCTCCACGTTCCGCGGCCGCTCCACATCCACGCCCAGTACGTCGGCCTGGAACTGCATGAGCCAGTCGTTCTGCGTCGCGCCGCCATCCACGCGCAACCGGTCGAACGCGGTGCCCGACACCTCGACCATGCGGTCCACCACGTCGGCCGTTCCGTAGGCCATCGCTTCGAGTGCGGCGCGCGCCAGATGCGCGCGCCCCGTGCCGCGCGTGAGCCCGACGATCGTCCCGCGCGCGTGCGGCTCCCACTCCGGCGCCCCGAGCCCCACCAGGGCGGGCACGAAGTAGACGCCGTCGTTGGAATCGAGCGACGCCGCGAGCGCCGCGGTGTCCGCTGCGTGCGAGACCACACCCAGCCCGTCGCGCAACCACTGCACCGCCGCGCCAGCCACGAAGATCGCCGCTTCGAGCGCGTACGCCGGCCCCCCCCGGGCGTCGCACGCGATCGTCGTGAGAATGCCGGCGGGAGCCGCCGGACGTTCGGTGCCCGCATGCAGCAGCAGGAAGGCCCCCGTTCCATACGTGTTCTTACCGAGCCCGGGCGTCCAGCACCCCTGCCCGAACAGGGCCGCCTGTTGGTCCCCCGCCACCCCGAGCACGGGAATCTCGGCGCCGAAGAACTCGGCCCGGGCAGTCCCGAAGTCGCCGCTGGAGCAGCGCACCTCTGGCAGCCAGGCGCGCGGGATGCCGAACAGCGCGCACAACTCGTCGCTCCAGGCGCGGGCGTCGATGTCATAGAGCATCGTCCGGGACGCGTTCGTATGATCGGTGGCGTGCACCGCCCCGGCGGTGAGCTTCCACACCAGCCAACTGTCCACCGTTCCGGCGGCCAGGGCGGCGGCCGGATACCGGTCGAGCAACCGCGCCTCGCGCAGCAGCCATTCGAGCTTGGTCGCCGAGAAGTAGGGATCGAGCACCAACCCCGTCCGCGCGCGGATCCATTCGCCTCGCGGCGCCAGTTCGACGCAGCGCGCGGCGGTGCGACGATCCTGCCATACGATAGCCCGATGCACCGGGCGGCCCGTGGCGCGCTCCCACACGACGACCGTCTCGCGCTGGTTGGTGATGCCGATGGCGTCGGGCGTCACGCCGGCCGCGGCGATCGCTTCACGCCCCGCTTCGACCGTCCGATCGAGCAGTTCCTGCGCGTCGTGTTCCACCCACCCCGGTCTCGGAAAATACTGCGTGATCTCGCGGTAGCCGCGCCCGGCAACGCGTCCGTCGGCGGCGATCACCAGGCAGGTCACCCCGGTCGTCCCCTCGTCGATGGCCAGCACGTGCTTCATGGCGCGCGGAAGTCGAAGGGTGGACGGTGCACGCCGCGATCGCTGACGATGGCCGTGATCAACTCGGCGGGGGTGACGTCGAACGCCGGATTGTACACCGGAATCGTGGCCGGCGCCGTGAGCGCGCCGAACCCGCGCCGCACCTCGTCGGGATCCCGCTGCTCGATCACGATGGCGTCGCCGGTGGGTGTCGACGGGTCGAAGGTGGACGTCGGTGCCGCCACATAGAACGGAACGCCATGGTGACGCGCCGCGAGGGCCAGCGCATACGTGCCGATCTTGTTGGCCACGTCGCCGTTGGCCGCGATCCGGTCGGCCCCGACGATGCACAGATCGATGTCTCCGCGGCGCATCACCGAGGGTGCGGCGCCGTCGGTGATGAGCACCACATCGATGCCCGCGCGCTGCAGCTCCCAGGCAGTGAGGCGGCTGCCCTGCAGCAGCGGGCGCGTCTCGTCCACGAACACCCGCACGCGGTCGCCACGCTCCGCAGCCAGGTACACACCGGCCAGCGCGGTGCCGATGCCGCCGGTGGCGAGCGCGCCCGCGTTGCAGTGCGTGGCCACGCGCGCGTCGACCGGAAAGAGCGACAGCGCATGGACGCCGATGCGGCGGCACATCGCGCGGTCCTCTTCGAGAATCGCCGTCGCTTCGTCTCTCAGCGCCGTGCGGAGGACGGCGCCGGCTCGCCCTCCGTGTGCGGCAACGACGAGCATCCGCGCCAGAGCCCACTCCAGGTTCACAGCCGTCGGACGCGTGGCGTGGAGCGCGGCCGCGATCTGGCCCGCCCGCTCGCCGCGGGTCGCCGCGTCGGCGTCCACGACGTCCCCCATGGCCAGGGCGAACGCCATGGCCGCCGCGATCCCGATCGCCGGCGCGCCGCGCACCGCCAGCGTCCGGATGGCCGCACACGCCTCGTCCAGCGTGCGCAATTCGCGTTCGACGAGCCGCTCGGGGAGCGCTCGCTGATCGATGATCCACACGCTGCGGTGGTCGGGCCCCCACCGCACGGCCTCCAGCGTCGACATGCGGGGAATGTACGCCCGCGCCGCACGGCGCGGCATGGCCGCCGGGGTCGCCTCCAGCCCTCGGCGGCGGTCCGGGGCGGCGCGCGTTAAATTCGATGGCATCCTCTTCCCTCCCCCATGTCCGATCCCGTGCTGCTGTTCGACGTCGCGGACCACATCGCGACGATCACCGTCAACCGGCCCGACAAGCTCAACGCACTCGACGACGCGACGATCGCGGCCCTGGGCAGCGCCGTGGACCAGGTGCGGGCGCGCGAAGACATCGCCGGCGCCATTCTCACCGGCGCGGGCCGGGCCTTCGTGGCCGGCGCCGATATTGCCGAACTCAAGCAGAAGACCCCGATGGAAGCGCACGGACTGTCCCGCCGGGGCGGGGCGATCTTCCGCCACATCGAGAAACTTGGCAAGCCCGTGATCGCTGCCGTGAACGGCTATGCACTCGGCGGCGGATGCGAGCTCGCCATGGCGTGCCACGTGCGCATCGCCTCGGAGCATGCCAAGTTCGGCCAACCCGAAGTCAAACTGGGCCTCATCCCTGGCTACGGCGGCACTCAGCGGCTGCCGCGGCTCGTGGGCACGGGCCGCGCGCTCCAACTCCTCCTGACCGGCGACACCATCGACGCGGCCGAGGCATTCCGCATCGGACTGGCCAATGCCGTGGTACCAGCCGCTCAACTGCTCGACGCCGCGCGGGCGATGCTCCGGCAGATGCTCGCCAACGGGCCGCTCGCGCTCGCCCGCTGCATCGACGTCGTGCACCGCGGGGCGGACATTCCGCTCGACGAGGCGTTGGCCCTGGAGTCGGCGCAGTTCGGGCTGCTCACCGCGTCTGATGACATGCGCGAAGGCACCGCGGCGTTTCTCGAGAAGCGCCCGCCGCGTTTTACCGGACGGTGACGGCCGCTGCGATCCGCCTGGCGTCGCTCGCCCTGCGCGATTTCCGCAACATCGAGCGCCTCGATCTCGCGGTGCCGGACGAGGGGTTGGTCGTGGTAGGTGAGAACGGCCAGGGCAAGACGAATTTGCTCGAGGCAGCCTACTACCTGCAGCTCCTTCGGAGTGTGCGCGGCGCCCGTGACGTGGACGTCGTGCGCTTCGGGGCTGCCGGCTTCTACCTCGAAGGGCGGGTGCACGGCGGCCGGACGATTGCCGTGGGGTTCGAACGCGCGTCGCGGCGCAAGCGGGTGACCCTGGACGGCGCCGCCGCCGGCCGACTGAGCGACGCCATCGGCGCGCTGCCCTCCGTCATGGTCTCCCCGGCCGACGTGGAGTTGGTGGGCGGGGCGCCGGTGGCGCGCCGTCGTTACCTGGACATCCTGCTCGCCCTCACGTCGCGCCCGTACCTCACGGCGTTGCAGACGTACCGTGGCGCCCTCGTTCGGCGAAACGCGGCACTGCGCGACGCGGCGCGCACCGGGCGGGCCGACGCGCGCGTGACGGTGTGGAACACCCCATTGGCCGAGGCAGGCGGCGTGCTCTGGCGCCAACGTGCGGAGTGGGTGGACCGCGTGGCCATTCCGTATCGGACACTGTGCGCGGCGATCGGTGAGTGCGGCACCGCCACGCTACGCTACGCGAGCGCGCTCGACGCGCGGGCCGACCCGGCCTCGGCGATCGCCGAGGCGCTGGAATCCCGGCTGGCCCTCGACCTCCGACGCGGCATGACGCAGGCGGGCCCGCACCGCGACGACCTCGTGCTCACGCTCGACGGGCGCGACCTGCGCACCTTCGGCTCGGCGGGGCAGCAGCGATCGGCGGCGATCGCGCTGCGGATGCTCGAATGGGAGACGCTGCGCGCGGCATGCGACGCGGCGCCGCTGCTCTTACTGGACGATCCGTTCGCGGAACTGGACGTCCGGCGAGCGGCGCGCATTCTGGACCTGCTGTCCGACGCCGGCGTGGGGCAGGCCGTACTCACCGTACCGCGCGAGACCGACATCCCGGCGGAATTCACGCGGCTCGAGCGGGTGCGGGTGGAGGCGGGAATGATCCGCGTGGGGCGGGCGGCATGACCGAGCGGAAGCGCGGAAAGCCGACGCCGCTGGCCGAGGTATTGCCCGGGGTCATGGGCCAGTCCGGGCTCAGGGCGCGTCTCGATCAGGCAGGGGTGATTCTCAACTGGCCGCGCATCGTGGGCAAGGAGATCGCGAAGGTCACGCAGCCAATCTCGGTCGACCGACGGGGGGTATTGTTGGTGGCCGTGACCACCAACGCGTGGATGAACGAACTGGCGATGATGGAGCCGGAACTGCTGCGCGTGATCAATGAAGAATCGGGGGCGAAGAAGGTGGAGCGCATCCGCTGGCGGCTTGTGCGCTAAGCGATTGTGGGGTGGCGACTTAAAAGCATATTCCACAGTTGCGAAATCGTGCGAAAATGATTAGCTTTCCCAGGTTGGAGGTGCCCGGTTTTTTCGGGATTTATTCGGGACGTTTTTTCGCGCCACGTCGAGGTGCCATGAGCACATCCGCCGATCAATCCGGGTCGAAGTACGATGCCGGCCAGATTCAGGTTCTGAAGGGACTGGAAGCGGTGCGCAAGCGCCCCGGCATGTACATCGGTTCGACCTCGGAGCGTGGCCTGCACCATCTGGTGTACGAGGTGGTGGACAACTCGATCGACGAAGCGTTGGCGGGGTACGCCGATGCCATCGCGGTGACGATTCACGCCGACAATTCCGTGACCGTGGTGGACAACGGCCGCGGCATCCCGGTGGATATCCATCCGACCGAGAAAATTCCCGGCGTCGAGTTGGCGATGACCGTGCTGCACGCCGGCGGCAAGTTCGACAAGAGTTCGTATAAGGTGTCGGGTGGTCTGCACGGCGTGGGCGTATCGGTGGTGAATGCGCTCAGCGAGGAGCTCAAGGTGTGGGTGAAACGCGACGGGAAGGAGTACTACATGGACTTCCACCGCGGCGACACCCAGACCCGGCTCAAGACGTTGCGCGACGTGCCGAAGCAAGAGACGGGCACGGTGGTGTGGTTCAAGCCCGACGCCCAGATCTTCACGGAACTCGTCTACCGCTACGACCTGCTGGCGCTGCGATTGCGCGAGCTGTCGTTCCTCAACAAGGGCGTCGTGATCACGCTCAAGGACGAGCGCCCGGGACAGGAGCGCGACGAGACCTTCCACGCCAAGGGCGGGCTCAAGGAGTTCGTGCAACATCTGAACGCGGCGCGCAAGAATCTGCACCCCGAGGTGCTGTACCTCGAAACGACCAAGGACGACATCGGGATCGAACTGGCGTTGCAGTACAACGACGGCTACAACGACACGACGTTCTCGTTCGTGAACAACATCAACACCCACGAGGGCGGCACGCACCTCACGGGGTTCAAGTCGGCGCTCACGCGCGTCATCAACTCGTACGCGCAGAAGGGCAATTTCTTGAAGAAGGCCGACTTCACGCTGTCGGGCGAGGATGTGCGCGAGGGCCTCACCGCGGTGCTCTCCGTCAAGGTGCGCGAACCGCAGTTCGAAGGGCAGACCAAGACCAAGCTCGGCAACTCCGAAGTGGAGAGCGCCGTGAAGGCGGCGGTGGGCGAATGGCTGGGCAGCTATCTCGACGAGCATCCACGCACGGCCAACATCGTGATCGAGAAGGCCGTGTCGGCCGCGCGGGCCCGCGAAGCGGCACGCAAGGCCCGCGACCTCACGCGGCGCAAGTCGGCGCTCGACGTGGGAAACCTGCCCGGCAAGCTGGCCGACTGTTCACTCACCGATCCGGCGCTCTGCGAACTCTATCTCGTCGAAGGCGACTCGGCCGGCGGTTCGGCCAAGCAAGGCCGCAAACGCGAGTTCCAGGCCATCCTGCCGTTGCGCGGCAAGATCATCAATGTGGAGAAGGCGCGCATCGACAAGGTGCTGTCCAACGAGGAGATCCGGACGATCATCACCGCCGTGGGCGCGGGGATCAAGGAAGAGTTCACGCTCGAGACGGCGCGCTACCACAAGATCATCATCATGACCGACGCCGATGTGGACGGCGCGCACATCCGGACGCTCCTCCTCACGTTCTTCTTCCGCCAGATGCCCGAACTGATCGAGGCCGGGTTCATCTACATCGCACAGCCGCCGCTCTACCGCGTGGCCAAGGGCAAGGAGGAGTACTACGCGTTCGACGAGAAGGAGCGCGACGAATTGGTCAAGCGGCTCAGCAACGGCGAGGGCAAGGGCTCGGTCAACCTCCAGCGCTACAAGGGTCTGGGCGAGATGAACGCCGACCAGTTGTTCGACACGACGATGGACCCCGAAAAGCGCACGCTGCTCAAGGTGAACATCGACGATGCCGTACAGGCCGACCGCATGTTCCAGACGCTGATGGGTGACGAGGTGGAACCGCGGCGCATATTCATCGAGGCCAACGCGCGATTCGCGAGCAATCTGGATATTTGAGGATGGGATTGTCGGGCCGATCGTTCAATTAAATGATTTGTGCAGTAAAAATGAAAACGCCGTCCTGCCGAAGTGGCAATGTCGGCGTGAGCGTTTGATCAAACAGTTTGTGCAGTAGAATCGTATGCGCTGTTTCGGCAGTGGCGGCCACAAGTGTTTAGCGGGAGGTCTACTCGGCCGAGAGCGTGGCCGCGAGATCCCCTGCCGTCACGAGGTCTACGATCGGCGACACCGCAGCTATTTCACTGAAAGCGCTCCGTCCAAGACTTGCGCGGAGTCCGGCCAAGCCTCACCGCCTGACCACGACGTCGGCGTCGTCACCGCTTCCTCCCGGCCTGCCGTCCGCCCCATACGACATCAGCGCGTAGCCCTCGGCGCCCGCGTTGTCCACGCGACGGTAGACGTACGCGCTCCCCCATGGATCGGTTGGGATGTGCGTCAGGATGTACGGTCCCCACCAGTCGTCGGACGTCGGCGGCACCGTGGGCGGCATCAACAGGGCGTCGAGTCCCTGCCCGGAGGTGGGATACGCCCCGGTGTCGTGCCGGTATGTCTCCAGGGCGGCACCAATCACCTTCATGTCCGATTGCGCCGTCTCCCGAGGGGGGCGATGCGCGCGGAACCATTGCGGCGCGACGAACGTCGCGGCGATCCCAATGGCCAGCATACCGGCCAGCACTTCGAGAATGCTCGGCCTCCACCTGTGCCGCCGCACGCTATTCGACCTTCATGCAGTCAGTCGTGCGCCCAACGCCCGGTGGCCACGCATATTCCTCGCTGACTTGCGATGGGCCCAAATCGAACGCCCCGACCATTGCGGCCTTGGTGGGCCGCGGCAACGGAATTCCCGTCTGCACCCACAGCGCGAATCCGCAATAGTCCCACCCGTATCCCACGAGCCCGCCATAGAGGCTCGTCCGGAGGTTGCGGACCACCCGGAGGTCGCCCGTGTCGAGGTGCACTTCGACCGAGTCGAAGTAGAACGCGGGTCGACCCGACTTCCGGGCGTAGTCGTCGATCCATCGCGACAGCAGGCGCATGTACATCAGTTCCGTCACCCGGGGCGCGACGTCGATCCGGGGCGTGGCTCGGATCGCGTGCAGGCGCCACCCCAGCCCGATCGCGAACACAGCCACTGCGGCGAGACCAATGACCGCTCTGCGCGTGACCCGCCTCGTTGGCACCGTTTACGCCTGCCGCATGACGTCCATCGGGTTCGTGCGCGCCGCGCGCCGCGCCGGAACCATCGTCGCCACGATTGCAGGGACCAGAAGCGCGACCGCCGCGACGACATACGTGGTCGCGTCGTGGACGCCGACGCCGTAGAGCAGTGAGCCGAGGAGGCGGGCCGCGGCCCACGCTCCGGCGAGTCCGAGCAGCAGGCCGATGGTTGCCGCGTACACTAGCTCGCGTGAGGCAAGCGCGGCGAGATCGCGTCCGGTTGCGCCGAGGGCCGCGCGGATCCCGAACTCGACCCTTCGTTGCGCCACGGAGTACGCGATCACCCCGTACACCCCCACGACCGCCAGCACGAGGGCCAGACCGCCAAACAGCGCGATCAGCGCCGTGTCGGTGCGCGGTACAGCCACCGATTGACGCACCACGTCATCCAGCGTCCGGGCGTCGTATACCGGTTGCGACGGATCCACGGCGTGGACGCCGTCGCGGAGTCGCGCCAGCAGCGCGGCCGGCGGCAATGCGCCGCGCGCCACGAGCACGACGGACGCCGGCGGCGCGACCTCGATCGGTATGTAGACCTGCGGCCCCGGAGGTCGATTCAATCCAAAGAACCGCACGTTCGCCACGACGCCGATGACCGCCATCTTCGCCGTGCGTCCACTCCACGAGATCCAGCGGCCCAGTGGATCGACTCCCGGCCACAGGCTGTCGGCGAGCGCCTGATTGATGATTGCCGTGCGCGGCGCACCGCCGTTCACGTCGAGCGAATCGTCGCCGGCTCTGAACGTCCGCCCGCGGAGGAGTGGAATCCCCATCGCCCTGAAGTAGTCGCTCGACACCACCAGATAGGTCGCCGTGCGCGGGCGTTCCGTTTTCGGCCGCTCCGGCACGCCCTCAGCGGCGATGCCGAGTCCCATCGCATTCGGCGCATCGAGCGGCAGGGCCGCCGTGGCAGCCACCGCCTGGACGCCGGGGGCGGCGCTGATCCGCTCGAGCATCGAGGCAATGCGTTGCCGCCGGATGGCGGCCGACGGCCCCGGCGAGCCGAAATCAAGTTGGAGCGTCGCCGCATGCGCAGCGTCGAACCCGGTGCGCACCGCGGTCAGACGCTGGAAGCTGCGGAGCATCAAGCCCGCGCCCACCAGCAACATCACCGTTAGGGCCAGCTCGGCAACGAGGAGCACGCGACGCGGACCCTTCCGTCCTTGTCCGAGGGTGCCGGTCGTGCCGCCCCCGCGCACCGACGCCGCGAGGTCGTTGCGCGACGTGGTCACCGCGGGCCAGAGCCCGAATCCGATGCCCGTCACCAACGCCAGACCGGCGGCGAAAACCAGGACACGGAGATCGAGCTCGGGCGGAGCGAGCCCCGCCAGCGTGGGCGGCATCACGGTCGAGAGGAGTCGAAACAGCGCGGGCGCGATGGCCACGCCGGTCGCCGTTCCCGCCAGGGACAGCACCACCGCCTCGGTGAGCAGTTGCCGGATGACCCGCCCGCGACTGGCGCCGAGGATGGCGCGCAGCGCAATTTCGCGGCGCCGCACCGCGGCTTGCGACAAGAGCAGGTTGGTCACGTTCACGCAGCCGATCAGGAGCAGGAGGCCCGTGGCCCCGAGCAGGATGAGCAGCGTCACGCGACGGTCTCCCACGAGCGACTCCTGCATTGGGACCGCGGTCTGATACCATCGCGTCTGCTCCTTCTGTATTGCGTCCTTCATCCACGCCGGCGGCTGGGTTCGTTGATCGGCGTGCCAGAGAGAGTAGAGCCGAGCGTTTGCCTCGTCCACCGACACACCCGGCGCCAGCCGCGCGATGGTGTGCGGTTGGGGCGGGAGCCCGCGCGAGAAGCTGATCACCGCCGGCGGGGACGGGATGGGGATCGGCACCCAGAGGTCGCTCCGGTCGGGGAAGGTGAACCCCGCCCGCATCACGCCGATGACGGTGAACGGATTGCCGTCCAGCGAGATGACGCTGTCGAGCATGTCGCGACTGCCGAAGTGGGATTGCCAGAATCCGTACGAGAGTACGGCGAGCGGCGGTCCGCCAACGCGTGCCTCGGAATCGGAAAACACTCGGCCGACGACCGCAGCCGCGCCCAGCAGGTTGAACAGACCCGCCGACGCGTGACCGACGGTCACGCGTGCGGGACGGACCGCATCAATCAGGTTGGCCGTCGTGCTGAAATACGCCGCGACCCCGGAGATCAGCCCGGGCATCGCGCGCATGTTCTCCCATGTGGGATGCGATTCGGCGCGCGCGGGACCGGTCGCATCGCGGTACGTCGAAGGCACCCCCACCGACGGCATCAGCACGAGTTGCCCCGCATCTTTGAACGGAAGCGGCCTGAACATGGCAGCATCCACGGCGCTGAACATCGCGGTCGTCGCGCCGACCCCGAGCGCGAGCACGACGAGGACCGTGGCGGTGAAGCCCGGCTGCTGGCGAAGCCGGCGGAGCGCGTACTGGACATCCTGTCCGACATTCCCGACCGCTTCAACGCGGAAGCGCCGCTTGAGGCGGCGTCCGTCGTCTCGCCTGAGCCGCGCCCGGATCGCCTCCACGTCCCCGAACCGCAGCCGCACGATCTCCGCGATCTCCTCCGGCGGCTTCCCTGCGGCACGCAGATCGTGCTCAAGCCGCGCGAGGTGATCGGCCAGTTCGTCGTTCACGTCGGCTTCCGCGCTCGGGCCGAAAAACCGCAGGTACCGCCGCCACATTGGCTCCCGCTTCCGCATCGCTCAGCCCTCCGCAGGCGCCGCCGACGGACCGGGCGCGCTCAGCGCGGCACCCATCGCCTGCGCGAAGCGCGCCCAGGCAGCGGTCTCATGCCGCAACTCCTTCCGTCCTTCCGTCGTGATCGTGTAGAACCGAGCCCGTCGGTTGTTTTCAGATAGGCCCCAATCGGCCTCGATCAATCCGCGCTCCTCGAGGCGATGGAGCGCCGGATAGAGCGTCCCTTCTTCGACCTTGAGCGCCTCGCCCGTGGCGCCTTCGATCCAGCGGGCGACCCCGTATCCGTGGATCGGCCCCCAGCTCACCGCGCGCAGGATCAAGACATCCATCGTGCCGCGGAGAATGTCCACCGGTCCGCCCATCGTACCCTCCCTAGGGTTTCTACAGGGCACGATAGTCGTCGGTCCAGTAGAAATGCAAGGGGACCACCTTGGCCTGCACAACCCGCGGGGGCGCGGCCACGGACGCTTGACGCCACGTTACGCGACCAGCATCGGGGTTGTGGCACCGTCAAAATTACTGCACGCGCCTTTCAATCAAGTGCCTGGCCGGACAGGGGTGTCGGGCCGAGCATTTGATTAAACACCGTGTGCAGTTGCTCTGAAGTCGGCCACGCACGCAGCTGACAAACTGGCGCCCCCCCCCCCCCCCGCGCTGCATGTCGAGATTGTTCCGGCCCGGGCGATTCGTAGCGCGCCTATTGATGGTTGTGGCGCGACGCTCGCGAATTGGTCAATTGCGACCGAACTCGTGCAGTCTAGGGAGTCCGGACTACGAGCGTCACGGAGTCGGTTGGCGGAACCGCACCAACCGGTGCGAACTGCAGTACGCGCAACACGCTGTCGGCGGCAAAGACGGCAAGGGGAGCGCCCACCACGGGCGGCGACGGATCCTCGAGCATCTTGGCTACCACCCACACCGACAGGGTCTCACCCGCGGCGGCAGGCGGTGGTCCCCAGCGGACGAGGACCATCGGTTCGTCGCCCCACTGTGGGTCTGGGGCGATCGCAGTTGATGCGCCAGCGTTGGCGTCGGCCGGACGAAGACGCACATCTAAGCGGTACGCCGACGGCCAAGGCTGCGGCGGCTGTGCGAGCGAGACGAGGACCCGCGCGCAGCCGTAGTTGCCAAACTCATAGGTCTGTGGGCAGGCGTCCGGGGGGAGTCGATCAGCCACCGTTGTGCTCCGGCACCCGACGGTGCCAAGCAAAATGAGTGCACAGTAAGCAGCGAAGCGCGACATACCGGGTTCCCTTGGGGTAGAGTACTCGACCCAGTATACCGATTCGCTTGCGATCGCCCCATCGGGAGCCCCCTGACGTCCGGTTCCTTTCGGTCGCTCGCGTGTGATGCGAGGGGACGGCTGGAGCGATGGCCGACGCCCGCGACGCGACAGTCGCCGTGTCACCGCAGGACCGGGTTCCCACCAGGCCGCGCAGGCCATTCTCGTTCGCTGATCGCCTGCGACCGGTTGTCATTTCGGCAGGGGCGCAGGTTGTCAACGTTACTGCACAGGCCATTCAATTAAATGATTGCCCCGACATGGGAAGGTAGCGGACGAAGAGCGCAGAGGTCCTCGGGTCAGCCCGGGCTCTTCATGTCGTCAGCGCCCCCCCCCCGCATCCGGTCCGCCGATCGCCCCTACGCGCCGCTCCATCGCCCGCTGCTCGAGTTTTTCCACGGGAAGCGCGACGAGCAGATCGATGCGCCGGCTCAACAGCTGATACGTCTCGCGGAAGGCACGCTGGCGCGCCTCATCGTCTTCCACGGCCGCAGGATCCGGCATCCCCCAGTGCGCGAACGTCGGATGGCCCGGAAAAACCGGGCACGCCTCCCTGGCGTTGTCGCACACCGTGATCACCACGTCCCACGGTTCGTGTTGGATCTCGTCGATCGTCTTGGGGCGCGCGGTCGTCCAGTCGATCCCGTGCTCGCGCAGCACGTCGATCGCCCCACGGTTCACAACGGGCGCCGGTTTCGTGCCGGCGCTGCCCACGCGGAACCGGCCACCTCCCTTCGCCGTCAACAGCGCCTCGGCGATCTGACTGCGCGCTGAGTTGCCGGTACACAGAAAGAGAACACCGAGCGTATGTGTCGCCGTCATGCTGCCGCCACCTGAGGGAAGTATCGCCGCCGCGCCCAGAGCGCGACGTAGACGAGTCCGACCAGTGCCGGCACTTCGATGAGCGGTCCCACGACCGCCGCCAGCGCTTCGCCCGAGCCGATGCCGAACGTCGCCACCGCTACCGCGATCGCGAGTTCAAAATTGTTGCCGGCCGCGGTGAACGACAGCGCTGCCGTCTCCTCGTAGCTGAACCCCAACTTCATCGACACGACGAAGGCGAGCCCGAACATCACGGTGAAGTACGCCACCAGGGGCAGCGCGATGCGCGCCACATCCATTGGCAGGCGCACGATACGATCGCCCTGCATGGCGAACATGAGCACGATCGTGTAGAGCAGTCCGACGAGTGCCGTGGGCCCGATGCGGCGGATGAACACTCCATCGTACCACGCGGCCCCGCGACGCGCGACGAGCACGCGGCGTGTGAGATACCCACCGAGCAGCGGCACGCCGAGGAAGATTCCCACGCTCTTCGCGATGGCGCCCATCGAGACGTTGAGCGCTGCCGTGTCAGCGCCGAACCACCGCGGTACCACCGCCAGAAACAGATACCCGAGCAGCGAGTACGTGAGAATCTGGAACACCGAGTTCAACGCCACGAGTACGGCCGCCAACTCCCCCGATCCACAGGCGAGCGCGTTCCAGATCAGGACCATCGCAATGCAGCGCGCCAACCCGATCATGATCAGCCCATTGCGGTAATGCGGCAGATCGGGCAGCAAGAGCCACGCCAGCGCGAACATGACGATCGGCCCCGCCACCCAGTTGAGAGCCAGCGAGGTGCCGAGCAGCCGCCGGTCCGCCATGTGCGCGCCGATCGATTCGTAGCGCACCTTGGCAAGCACGGGATACATCATCCACAGAAGGCCCAGACCGATCGGCACCGAGACGCCCGCCAACTGCACGCGGTCCAGCAGGGCGCCGAGGTCGGGGAAGATCCGTCCGAGCAGCAGCCCCGCGCCCATCGCCGCAAAGATCCAGAGCGGGAGGAAACGGTCGAGCGTGGACAGCCGGCGAGAGACCGGGCCGGGGAGCGTGCCGGCCTCAGCCATGCGCATTCACCGCGCGCACCATCGCGACCGCCGACGCCGGACACGCGTCCTTGAACTCCGCCGTGGCGCGCACGGCTTCGGGGACCGCGTCACGCGCCACCGGCTCGAAGCCGAAGCTCGGGAAGTACCGCTCCGCCGTGGTGGTCAGCAGATAGAGCGCGTGCGTGCCGGCGGCGTCCGACGCGGCGATGAGCCGCATGACGAGGGCGCGGCCCACCCCGCGGCTTCTCCACTCCGTCCTCACCGCCACCGACCGCAGCAGCGCATTGTCGCAGCAGTCTTCCAACCCGCCCACGCCGATGATCGCACCGTCCGATTCGGCGACGATGAACCCAGACGCCGGGCGTCCGAGCGCCTCGCGTACGCCGACCACCGGCAGCTGCGAGGCGGCGAGCAGCCCCTCCACCGCGTCCGCGTCGTCCGGTCGCGCTTCGCGCAGGGCGAACGGCGCCGGCTTGGTGGCTCGCACGAATGCCGCCCCCACCCGCCCCGCCACCTCGGCGGCCACGCGTTCCACGTCGAGGCCGGTGTTGACGAGAAATGCGCGAGCATCCTCGACCTCGTATACGCGCGTCATCTCCACGCTCGGCGACGCGAACCCCGCATCGCTCAGCAGCGAAACGAACTCGTCGTCCTGCAACGCGCCGGCCACGCAGCCCACCCACAGTTCCATGCTGCGCTTCACGTCGGGCGGAAGTTCGCCGCGCACGACCACGTCCGAGACGGCGAATCGTCCGCCGGGTTTGAGCACCCGGAACGCCTCGCGGATCACGCGCCGCTTGTCGCCCGACAGATTGATCACGCAGTTGGAGATGATCACGTCCACCGACTCGCTGGGAAGCGGGATCTCCTCGATGCGCCCGCGCAGGAACTCGACGTTCGTGACCCCCGCGTCGCGCGCGTTGCGCCGCGCCAGTTCCAGCATCTCGTCCGTCATGTCGAGGCCGTATGCCTTGCCGGTAGGACCCACCCGGCGCGCCGAGAGCAGCACGTCGATCCCGCCGCCGGACCCGAGATCGAGCACCACCTCGCCCGCGCGCAACTCGGCGAGCGCCGTCGGGTTCCCGCAGCCGAGCGAAGCGAGCACTGCCGCCTCGGGAAGTTCGTCGGTCTCACCCAGCACGTAGAGGCCGGCCGTGATCGGGTCCACGGTTCCGTCGAAGGCGGCGCCCCCGCAGCACGAGTTCACGGGCCCGCAGCAGCTCGCGGCGGCGCCAGCGGTGGCGAGCACGCGCTGCGCCGCCGCGCCGTACTTCTCGCGCACCGTGGCGGTGAGGGCGTCGGCCGTCGTCGTGGCCGTGTGCGTCGCCGCGGGTTCCTCGTTGCAGCAGTCGGGGCCGCAGCACGCGGCGCCGGCATCAGCCTTGGTGACGATCGGCAGAATGGGCATGGGGTCCTCAGTCATCAATAATGGTTGATATATTCGGCGCAGCGGCGGCGGTCGTCGGCATTCGGCTGGTCAGCCGCAGCAGCGGCCGCGCCGCAGCATGGGGAGCCGGCCGCGCCGCGGCTCCAGCGTCACGGACACCGCGTGGACCTCGGCCACCGTCGCGGGCTCGATGGTGTAGTACGACCAGCGGCCCTCTTTGCGGTCGGTCACCAGTCCCGCGTCCTTGAGTACGCGCAGGTGGAACGAGAGGCGCGACTGCGCGGCGCCGAGTTGGTCCTGCAACTCGCATACGCACCGCTCCCCATCTCGCAGCATGTCCATCACGGCGAGGCGCGTGGGATCGGAGAGCGCGTGAAAGAGCTGCGCGGCCCGAGCGAGGTCGAGAACGGCGGCGGTGGCCATGCCCGCAATTATATCAACTGAAATTGATTAGTCAACTCCCCACCGAGGAGGTCGACCAGCGGGCCGCGGGACCTGCCGTATGTTGCGCCGTCGGACGGGCCGACCAACCGTGCCTCACCGCGCGCCGAGCGGTTTCGGTATATCGCCGTCGCGCGCGATCTCGAGCAGTTGCTTGCCGATCACGTGGTGGGTGGCGAGCACGGCGAGCGTCACGCCGCCGAGCGAAATCCAGGTCACGTGCGTGAGGGCGGGGTCCATGCCACCCGTTGGCGTGCGGCGGCTGATGTAGGCGACCACGACATACAACGCGATGATGGCGCCGCACACGGCGTAGGCTCCGAGTCCGAGCAGGCGGGCGATCGTTTTCGGCATCGACGGCGTCTCCGGTGGTGGCGTGAGGGTCGGTGTTGAAATTTGCGACGGCGGGGGCGCGGCGTCGAGAGCCCGGCGTCAGTACGGCACGACGACGGCGTGCGGAGCGCCCGCGCTATCACGGTCCACGTAGGCGCGGAACCAGTGCCGGTCGCCGAAGCGTGGGCGCAGAACATCGTTCCGGTCGCCGAGGTCGGCCGCGTAGATCACGTCGCCGGCCAGCCGTTGGTCGGGGCCGATCGAGTCGAGCAGGAGGCCGACCCCGAACGGCAGGCCGCCGTAGCGCGCGTCCGCGGAGAGTTGCTCCTTGCAGTCGGGCGTGAGCGACAGAACCGACGAGATGTGAATGGTGGGATCGAGCGCGCGGACGGGCGCCGGGCCCGGCGCGTACGTCGCGATGCGGGCGGCGGCCGCCGCGGCGCGCTCGGCGGGGGGCTGCGTGGTGTCGGCCTCGGCGAATTGCACCGCCGCGAGGATGGAGCAGGCATCGCCGTGCGCCAGGGCTTCGGCGGCCGCGGTGCGCGTGAATCCCACGCCCCACAGCCGGCGCGCGAGGCGGCCGCTGAACGGCTCGTGGACGAACACCACGGCGTGATGCGCGCCCGCCGCACGCGCCGCCGCGGCGAGATCTACCTTGAAAGTCGTGCGGGCGTCACGCACCTCGGTGACCAGACCCGCGGCGCCGTAGGGCGGCATGGGCACGAGCCACGCCACGGCCAGACATGTGAGCACGACGAGCGGCGCGGCGTGCCGCCAATAGCCGCCCCAGCGCTCGGCCACGAGAAACGGCGCGCGGGCAAGGAAGACGATGACCACGGGGATGGCGGTGTAGAGAAACCGCGGCCCCAGGAACTCGCCGTCGTGCCAGTACAGGGCATACGCCACGACTTGGGCACCGAACAGGCCGAGCAGCAGCCCATCCCACCGGGAGGTGCGCCGCATCGATAGGAGGCCCGCGATCGCGACGAGCAGCGCCGGCAGCGGCCACGCCACGACGTAGCTGTTCAACTCGCTCAGGTACTTGGCGGTGAGGACGAGCGCCCGGATCGGAGTGTGCGCCACCCCCTGCGGATCGACGTGGAAGCCCAGACGGGTGGCCGGCCCCCACATGACTTCATAAGCAAAATGGAATATTCCGCCGGTGGTAGCCCAATTGGCGTAGAGCAGCGGTGCGACGCCCGCCGCACCGGCCAGCGCCTGAACCGCCAGGTCCCGCCACCGGCGGGGTGACCGACCGATGACCGTCAGTTGGAACACGCCGACCGACGCCGATGCGACCAGCGCGTCGAGCGGTCGGATCGTGGCCATGGCGCCAAGCGCGAAGCCCATGCCGGCAGCGATGACCATGCCGCGCCCCGGTGTGACCGCACGCTCCCACTCGGTAAGCGCGGCCAGCACCGCCACGGCGAGCAGCAGTACGGGTACGTGGTTCATGTAGCTGGCGGACATGAGCAGGGTCACGGGGCTGAGCGCGAACAGCACGGCCACGGCCCGGCCCTGCGTCTCCCCGTAGGCACGCCGCGCGAAGTGATAGAGCAGAGCGGCGGTGAGGCCTCCGAGCAATGGATCGAGCAACCACGGGACGCGGATCAGGTATGCCACGGCGAGGACCAGCGGCCCGCCGATCGGGAATTGTGAATACCACTTGCCCGTGTCGATCACGTTGTCGACGGCAAAGAACTCCGCGTTCGGGTCGGCGGGGAGCGCCAGGTGGCCGTGGAGCAGAATGCGGGCGTGCCAGAGTTGGGCGATCTCGTCGGCCGTGGTGGGCGCGAAGTGAAAGGCGTAGGAGGCGAGGAGGGTGCTCAGCGCAGCGAACGCGGCGCCGATCAGCACCGCGAAGGCGAGCGGCGGCGGCCGGCGGAGCCACGCCGCGAGCCGGAACGGAAGGGCACGCAGCCAGGGAAGTGGGAGCGCGGCGAGGGCCAGCACAGGCCCCACGGTGAGGAGCGCGGCGCCGCTCCAGAAACGCAGATTCTCGCGCCACAGACCGCCGTCGGGAACGATCATGGGCAGCGGAAAGACGCCCACGAGGAACAGCCCCAGCACGGCGACAACGGCCAGCCGCGGGATCTGCTGGCGGTCGGGCCCGCGGCCCCCGCTCACCGTTCGCTCCCTTTGCGTTCGGCCACGTATACGTTGGCATCGCGCGCGTGCATGGCCGGCGCGACCGGCCCGAAATGCGCGGTGTCCACCATGCCCACGGCGATGGCCCAGGACACGGTCTGGTCGTAGCGCGCGTTCAACACGATGATCTCGCGCATGGTCGCGCTGTCGGGCGTGGAAAGGAGCGCCGTGTCGACGCCGGCGCGGAGGAGATAGTACTGCAGCGGGGCGTTCGACGGAATCCACGCGAGCACGCGATCGCCGGGCTGCGCCCGAGTGGCGAGGGCGTTGGCCACAGGCTGCGCGCCGGCGAAGACGCCGGTGTCGGTGGATTGGCCGACGGCATCGGTCGCGAGTCCCCAGGCGACGCCGGCAAATGCCGCGACGGCGGCGATCACCGGAACGAACGGGCCCGCCTTCGCGACGAGCGGCCACCGCAACTTCAGGTCCGCCGCCGTCCCCGCGGCGAGCGCCGCCACCGGGATCACCCAGATCCACGTGCGTGCGAACGGGACGCGGTGCGTAGCCACGAGCAGCACCGCGCTCCAGACGCCAGCCGCCACCAGCACCGGCACCCCCTCGCGCGACAGGCGCGCCGATCGCGCGACGCCGACGGCTGCGGCCGCGGCGAGCAGCGCTCCCACCAGCGCGGGGTACGGCTGGGCCCAACTCGCGAGCGTGAATCCCAGGCTGGGAAGGAGTTGCCGGTAGAAGGCCGGCCAGGACGAAGCCACGACGAACTTGTTTCCCACGAGCGCGGCGAATCCGTTGACGTGGATGATGGGCAGGTAGGCGAGCAGCGTGAGCGCGGCTGCCGCGGCAAGCGCGGCGGCGAGCGCGGCCAACACGGGCACCGCCTGCCGACCACGCTCGACGACAAGGGTGAGGGCCAGCCAGAGCGCGACGGCGCCGAGTGGGTACAGCATCACGGGAATGGTGGCCATTCCGGCCGCGCCGACCACGGCGAACGCGGCCCATTGCCGGAGCGTGCCGCCGCCGGCGCGAATGTGTGCGGCGACGAGCAACAGTGCGAGATACGCCGCGGCCACGACGGAGTAGCCGCGTGCATTGGCCGAGTACAGCACGAGCGGCGTGGCCGCCGCGGCCAAGGCGGCGCCGACCAGCGCCGCGGTGCGGGTGTACAGCACGCGCCCCACGGCATAGGTGAGTGGCACCACGGCCGCGCCGGCTGCGAAGGCCGGCAGGCGCAGCGACCACGGGGCGGCGCCGCCGAGCGCCGCCGTGACTTTGGCGACCAGCGTGTATAGCAGATGGTTATTTGGAAATTGATATGACGTGGCCGCGGTGTACCACGAGCGGCCGATGAAGTACAGGTATGTCACCGACTCGTCATAGCGCATGGGCTGGCCGAGAGCCGCGGCGCGCGCCACGAGGCCCGCGACGACGATGGCCGCCACCCCGAATCGCGTGGTCTCGTCCTCGTCATGCCACCAGCGGCGGAGCGCGTCGATCATGCCGCGGGATACCGCTCGACGCCTGCCTGGCTCACGCGGTACGAGACCAGCGGCAGCGGCGGCTCGGCCCCGTCGCCGATCACGATGGCCTCGCCCAGGCACTCCCGGCCGGCGGCGACCCCGCCTGCATCACGTGCGAAAACCGTAGCCAGCGGCTCGCCCGCCTCCACCCAATCGCCCGGCCTTGCGGTGATCACGAAGCCGACGGTCGGGTCCACGCTGTCGGTGGTCCTGGTGCGGCCGCCGCCGAGGCGGGTAATGCCGTAGCCGATCGTCCGTGGTGCCACGTGCACCACGAACCCACGCCGTGGCGCGGCGAACAGTTCGCACTCCTGAGCTTGTGGCAAGAGCGCCGGATCGTCCACCACCGCCGGGTTGCCGCCCTGGGCCTCGATGATGCGCTGGAACTGCCGGGCCGCGTCGCCCTGGGCGATGGCCGACTCCATGCGACGTCGCGCCTCGCGCCGATCGGGGGCGGCGCCCGCGAGCAGCAGCATCTCGGCGCCCAGCGCATAGGTCACTTCCATCAGGTCCGGCGGCCCCTCCCCGTGGAGGGCGTGGATTGCCTCTTCGGTTTCGAGTGCGTTGCCGCATGCGCGGCCGAGGGGGCGGTCCATGGCGGTGAGCAGCGCCACCACGGGGCAGCCATGATCGGCGCCAAGCGAGACCATGGTCTTGGCGAGTTCCAATTCCGGGTCGAGTTCGGGGAGAAAGGCCCCGGAACCGCACTTGACGTCGAGCACCAGCCCGGTGAGTCCCTCGGCGAGCTTCTTGCTCATGATGCTGGCCGAAATGAGCGGGATGGACTCGACGGTCGCCGTGGCATCACGGAGGGCATACATCTTCTTGTCGGCGGGTGCGATCTCGTCGGTCTGTCCGATGAGCGCGCAGCCGATGGCTTCCAACTCATCCACCGCCTCGCGAAGCGAGAGGCGGGTTCGGAATCCGGGAATCGCTTCGAGCTTGTCGAGCGTGCCCCCCGTGTGGCCCAGGCCGCGCCCCGACATCATCGGCACGGCGACACCGAGACACGAGATGAGCGGTGCGAGGATGAGCGACACCTTGTCGCCGACGCCGCCGGTGGAGTGCTTGTCGATACGCGGCTTGCCGAGGTGGGAGAGTTCGAGCCGCTTGCCGCTGTCGAGCATTGCCTGCGTGAGGGCTGCGGTCTCGTCGCGGTCGAGCCCGCGGATGAAGCACGCCATGAGGAACGCCGCCATCTGGTAGTCGGTAGTGTCGCCCGCGGTGTAGGCCCGTATGAGGGTCTCCCACTCTGCGGGTGTCAGGCGTTTGCCGTCGCGCTTCTTCTCGATCGTCAGTCGAGCGTCCATTGACCGGTCACCAGGGTATTCCTAACGTTGACGGCAGCGCACAGACGCCGCCCAACGCTACAGGACGGGTAGCTGCGCTTCATACCACGATCCCCCTCAGGAGTGATCAGCATGAAGCTCCATATCGCGGCCGCGGCCGCCTTGCTCTGCCTCGGACGCGCGGCGAGCGCACAGTCGGCGGCAGACGCGATCGCGCGCGGCGACAGCGCCACCGCCGCATTGAACGCGACGAGCGCACTGGCCGATTACCAGGCGGCGATCAAGCTCGATTCGACGAATGCGGAAGCCCTCTGGAAGGCGGCGCGCGAAGCCGTGGATCTGGGGGAAGCCGCAGGGTTCGAGAATCAGGATCACGCGCGCGATAGTCTGTACAAGATCGCAGAACAATACGCCACGCGCGCGGTTCAGGCGAATCCCAATGTGGCCGTCACGCACTTCACGCTGGCCAAGGCGCTCGGACGCGCGGCACTGGCGGTGGGCGGACGTGACCGCGTGAAGTACGCGAAGCGAGTGCGGCAGGAGGCCCTGGCGGCGCTCAAGCTGGACTCGTTGGACGACGGTGCCTGGCACGTGATGGGCGAGTGGAACGCCGAGATCATGCGGTTGAATGGCTTCATGCGCTTCTTCGCCAAGACGCTGCTGGGGGGCCAGGTACTGGGCGAGGCGAACTGGGCCAGCGCGCAACGTGATCTGGAACACGCCGTGGCACTGCAACCCACACGCATTGTACACCACCTGGACCTGGGCCAGGTTTACGCCGACGTCGGCGACAAGGCCAAGGCGCGCGAGCAGTTCGAACTCGTGCTCAAGCTGCCGGCCACGGAATACAACGACAAGTACTACAAGCGCCAGGCCGAACAGGAGCTGGCCAAGTTACAATAGAAAGAACGGAGCCCCATGAACGCCAATTACGAAGGCCTGGCCGGCGCCGAGCCGGCCTCAGCGGAAGAGAACACAGGACCGGAGGTCGAGCGGCTCCGAAGCCGCATCGCCGACCTGCAGCGCGAACGCGACCATCTCGTGGCGGTGGTGGACATTCTGCAGGAGATCTCCTCGTCGCTCAACTTCGTGGACATCCTGCAGACCATCGCGCGCAAACTCGGCGAGGCGTTCGGGCTGGACCGCTGCGCGATCTTCCTGTCGGGGAACAAGGACGAAGTGCGCCTCGTGGCGAGCTACGAGGATCCCACGATCCGCAATCTGGTGGTGGACCTCCGGCGCTATCCGGAGCTGCAGCGGGCCTTCGAATCGGGGGAGACGGTATTCATTCCGGACGCCAGCACGGACCCGATGCTGCGCGCCATCAAGCCGACGCTCGACACGCGCAACGTGCGATCGATCATCGTCGTGCCCATCCAGTGGCAGGGCTCGGTGATCGGGGCGATTTTTCTGCGCACCGAGCGCGACGCGCAACCGTTCAGCGACGCCGACGTGCATTTCTGCCAGGTGGTGGCGTCGCTCACCGCCAAGGCCCTGCGCAACGCGCACCGGTTCGAGGCGGCCCTGCGCGCGCAGCAGGACACGTCGCATTCGCACCGGGCCGCCGAGGTGCGACGGGTGGCGCTGCTCACGTTCCTCCGCCGGCTGCTCGACCGGCACTCCACCGCGGAAGCCGCGGGCTTCGCCGATGTCGGCATGTCGCGGGCCACGGACGAGGAACTGGACCGCCTGGTGTCGGTGGCGATGCAGGTGCTGGACGAGGAAGCAAAGGGGTGAGTCCCCCCCCGGCGGGTGCCGCAGCCCGCGCTGCGGCCCTCCGCGAGCAACTCGAGCGTGCCAACTACGAGTACCACGTGCTGGATCGGCCCACGATCAGTGATCGTGAATACGACCAGCGGTTTCGCGAGTTGCAGGCGCTCGAAGGTGAGTTCCCGGAGCTGCGTACGTCCGACTCCCCCACGCAGCGCGTGGGGGCCGAGCCGCAGACCCTGTTCCGCAAGCACACGCATCTCGTCCCCATGATCTCGCTGGGCAACGCGTTCACGGAAGGCGAACTCGCGGCGTGGGAGGAGCGGCTGGTGCGCCTGGTGGCCGGCGACGCGCGCCGCGTCGGCTTCGCCTGTGAACTCAAGATCGACGGCGCGGCGGTGTCGCTCACCTACCGCGACGGCGTCCTCGAGACCGGCGCCACGCGTGGCAACGGGACGGTGGGCGAGGACGTGACGGCCAACCTCCGCACGGTGCACGATATCCCGCTGCGCCTGCGCGGCCAGGACCATCCACCATTGGTCGAAGTGCGTGGCGAGGTATACATGCCCTTCAGCGGGTTCGAGCGGATGAACGAGGAGCGCGTCCGGGCCGGCGAGCCGGTGTTCGCCAACCCGCGGAATTCGGCGGCCGGGGCGCTGCGGCAGCTCGACCCGTCGGTCACGGCCCGGCGCCCCCTGCGTTTCTTCGGCTACTCGGCGGCGCTCCCCGACGGCGCGGTGCCCCCGGTGGCCGCACAGTGGGACCTGCTCAACCTGCTGGAGGCATGGGGGTTCCCGGTGGCGCCGCGGCGGCAGCGGTGCGCCACGATCGACGACGTGCACACCTGGGCCCGCCACGTGGAGCACCAGGTGCGCGCCGAACTCGACTTCGCCATCGACGGGGGGGTGGTGAAGGTCGATTCCTTGGCCCTCCAGCAAGAGCTGGGCGTGATCGGCGGCCGAGAGCCGCGGTGGGCGATCGCGCGCAAGTTCGCCCCCGACATCGCGGAGACGCGGCTGCTGCGCATCGGCGTGAACGTCGGACGAACCGGCTCGCTCAATCCCTACGCCGAGCTCGAGGCGGTGGAAATCGGAGGCACCACGGTGCGCATGGCCACGCTGCACAACTTCGATCTCATCCGCGAGAAGGATCTCCGCGTGGGCGACGTGGTGCAGGTGAAGCGGGCGGGCGACGTGATTCCGCAGGTGATCGGGCCGATTCCAGAACGGCGCGACGCCGACCACCCGCCGGTGCCGTACGCGCCGCCCACGCGCTGCCCGGCATGCGGTACCGCCGTGGAGCGAGACGAGGAGGAGGTGGCGATCTACTGCCCCAACGTGGGGTGTGCGGGGCGCCGGCTCGAAGGGTTGGTGCACTTCGCGTCGCGGTCCGCGATGGACATTCGCGGGCTGTCGTACGCGCGGCTGGAGCAGATGGTGGGTGCCGGGCTGATCCGCGACGCGGCCGATCTCTACACGGTGACCGCCGACCAACTGCAGGGGCTGGAGCGGTTCGCGGAGAAGAGCGCCGAAGGGCTGGTGGCGGCCATCGCGGCATCGCGGGCCCAGCCGTTGTCGCGGCTGCTGTTCGCGCTGGGCATCCGGCACGTGGGCGCCGGCGCAGCCGAGTTGCTCGCCCGCCACTTCGGGTCGCTCGACGCGTTGCGCCGGGCGGCCTTGCGCCCCGATGGGCCCGAGGAGGTTGTGGCGGTGCGCGGGATCGGTCGCACGATCGCCGACGCGGTGGCGGCGTACTTCAAGGATCCGGCGGCCGTGGCGCTACTCGACAAACTGCGCGCGGCGGGTGTGAACGAAGCCGAACCCATGGTGGGGCCGACGGGAAGTGCCCTGGCGGGGCAGACGTTCGTCATCACAGGCACCCTTCCCACGCTCTCACGCAACCAGGCGACGGCACTGATCGAGGCCAGCGGGGGCCGGGTCACCGACAGTGTATCGAAAAAGACGACGGCCCTCGTGGCCGGTGAGGAAGCCGGGGGTAAGCTCGAGAAGGCGCGTGCCCTGGGTGTGAACATCATCGACGAAGCGGAGCTGTTGCGACGCGTCGGACCGTAACGGGAGACCACCGATGACCGAATCGATCGAGCTGGCCGACAGCGGCATGATCGCGCTCACGCGTGATGCGCTGTGCGCACTGCGCGCTGCGCTGTTCCGCGACCTGGGCGAGAATGCGGCGGGCTACCTGCAGGAAGCGGGGTACGCCGGAGGCGGCGCCCTGTTCACCGCGTTCGGCGCCTGGGCCGAGCGGCGCGGGTATGGGGCGCCGGAAGACATCGCGGCCGACGATTTCCAACGCTACGCGACCGAGTTCTTCGGCGACCTGGGATGGGGCTCGATCGGGCTCAGCACGCTGCACGGCGCCGTCGCCACACTCGACTCCCGAGACTGGGGCGAGGCCGACCCGAATTCGGCGATGGAGTTCCCGGGCTGCCACCTGACGACGGGCATGTTCGCCGATTTTTTCGGCCGGCTGGCCGGCACGCCGATGGCCGTGATGGAGGTGGAGTGCCGCTCGATGGGGGCGCCCCGCTGCCGGTTCCTGCTCGGCAACGCCGAGGCGTTGCACCAGGTGTACGAAGAGATGAACCGCGGCGTCGCGTACGATGACGCAGTGGCGGCGGTGGCCTAGGGCAGCTCTTCGAGCGCCTCGGCATAACGCGGATTCGGTACCAGTTCGTCATGCACCAGCACCTCCCGGTCCCACGGGAGGATGACCGTGCTCTGGGTGGCGATGGCGTGGTAATCCGGCGCATACTCGCCGGTCTTGAAGGCCACGGCGGTCCGGACCTCCGCGGCGCCCGCATTGACCACCGCCGAGACGGCCAATCGCATGGTCTCCCCGGAATCGCAGGTCTCGTCCACCAGAAGCACGCGGCGGCCGCGGACCTCGTGGGGAGCCTGGCCGAATACGGTCGGGGTCTGGCGCACGTGCTCGGCGCGGTAGCGGCGGCTGACCAGGATGGAGTGGAACTCCACGTCCAGGATGGCGGCGATCACGGCGCCCGGCACAACGCCGGCCGTGGCGATGCCAACGACGACGTCGGGGTGGTAACCCCGGGCGACCTTGAGGGCCAGGCTGCGGGACAGTTCCCCGAACAGCGGCCATTCGACGTTGAAGACGCCCTGGCTGGGTTCGACCGTCGTACGGCGCGGTGTCATGGGGGGCCTCCTGGTCGGTGAGCGGACGGCGGATTGGGAAGTTACTTGTATCGGCGCGACGCTGGAAGCGTTCGGCGGCCGAAACCGCCGTTGCTCCGAGTGGCTCAAGTCGGTAGGTTAGCCCTCAGACGGCGCACATCGGCGTGCGTCCACCGTCCATCCCTCATCGACCTCCCGATCGCCGAATGTCCTGGTGGAGCCGCCTACTCGGCGGCGAGTCGAAATCCGACCTGAAACCGCAGCGCCTCGATTATTTGAATGAAGCGCTGGCGCTGGAGCGTCAGGGGGACTACGACGCCGCATTGACGTCGTACCGGCTCGCGTTGCGCGATCATCCGAACGACCCGAAGATTCTCCAAAACATGGCGATCGCGTACTCGCGCACCTCGCGGCTCGAGGACGCCATTCGCTGCTATCGCCGGGCGCTGGAGCTGGCGCCCAATCTGGCCGGTGCCCATTACGGGCTGGCATTCCTGCTGCTCAAGCGGGACGACCGGGCCGGCGCGATCGAGCACCTCGATGCCTTCCTGACCAAGGCGCCGCCGAGTGACGACACCGATCGTTGGATCGAGCACGCCCGCCAGGCACTGACCGAACTACGATCGAGACCGGAGGCTTCTCCCTCCACACCAGAAGACGGGCCCTAGGTGAAGCACATTCTGGCCGTGGTCAGTCAGAAGGGTGGCGTGGGCAAGACGACGACCGCCATCAACGTGGCGGCGGCGCTGGCCCGCCGAGGGGTGAAGACCCTCTTGGTGGACATGGATCCCCAAGGGTCGGTGCGGTTCGGCGTGGGGCTGCAAGGGCCGTACGCGGGGCCCGGCATCGCGGACTATCTCACCGGTACCAAGGGGCTCGCTGACATCGTGCGCGGCACCGCCCTGCCGTTCCTGCGGGTGCTGCTCGCCGGCTCGGTAGCCGACAGCGGCGATCACGTGGCATATCAGGCGTTGGTTTCCGACTCCACGCGGCTCGGTGAACTATTGGGCCGGGTGCGCGACCGCGGGTATCTGGTGGTCGTGGATACGCCGCCAGGCCTGGGGCCCGTGGTGCAACGGGTGCTCGGCGTGGCCGACCGGGTGTTGGTGCCGCTCCAGTGCGAGCCGCTGGCGCTGCAGACCACGTCGCAGATGCTCAAGGGGATTCGTACGGCGGTGGGTGAGCACGCCAACCTCAAGCTCGAAGGCATCGTGCTCACCATGTTCGAGGAACAGAACGCGCTCTCCCAGCGTATTGCGGAATATGTACGCCGCCAGCTGCCCGCCGACCTGGTGTTCGACGTGATCATCCCACGTACTGCAGCCACGGTGGAAGCGTTCGCCGCTGGCCAGCCCGTGGTGGTCCGCACGCCGGACGATCCGGCGTCGGTGGCGTACGGAGCGCTCGCCGACGTACTGCGCGCGCGGCTGGTTCCATGACGCGCCGCCTCGCCACATTCGTCGTCGCCCTTTCGGCCGCGGCGGCGGCGTGCCGGGCGATTCCCGCGCCGGCCAACGGTGTGTTGTCGGTGTCCGAGGTCCAACTCCCGTCACCGGGCGTCGTGGTGGGCGACACGCTGCGCGACAGCACCGGCCAAGTCGCCCCGCTACGCGTGTACGCGTTCGGCGTGGGGGGACAGGCGGATACGCTCCACGACGCGGTCGGGCAGTTCGTGCTGCTCGACTCCGGGGCCCACCTGACCGGCAACGGGTATCTGGTCGGGGACAGCATACGGGCGTCGGTCCGCGTCGTGGGCTCGGTTGGGATGCTCCAGACCTCGGCGGCGACCGTCAGTGTAACGCCGCGTCCCGACTCCATCGGCTCCGCTCTCACCGCGGCGATCGCGACGGTGGCTTTCAACCCATTGGACTCGACGGCCACGGCCAACTACTCGACGGCGCTGGCGGCCAACGTCGTTTCCATGGACAGCGTGCCGCCAGCCGCGGTCCAATCCGTGGTCGTGCACTATGCCATCGTCTACCAACCGGCGGCATCGGTGCCGGGTGCGGCGAGCGCGGTGCTCGTGGATCCCCTGGGAAACCCGAGCACGGTGGATACGACTGACGTGAACGGCCAGGTCTCGCGGCGCATTCGTGTGCGGCCGCAGGCGCCGACGGTCGCCGACAGTGTCGTGGTGAAGGTCACGGCGCAGTACCGCGGTGTGCTTCTCCGCGGCAGTCCGGTTCTGTTCGTCGTACCCATCCAGGGCCCGCAGATATCGGGCTCGCGCCGGCACTGAGGGAATCCCGCACAGCGTCTCCCTTCCATCGGCGCGCGAATGGGGCGTAACTTGGAGCGGGCGGTGGATGTGTTGCGTGTTCAGCCGTTTTCCGGGAGGTGCCGATGATCGCAACGGGAGGCCCGCGGAATTCGCAGCCGGGCACGCTGAATCACCTGTTTTTCGACGCTGTCAAGCAGTACGACAAGCCCGACGCGCTGCAAGTGAAGGTGAACGGCCGGTACGAGCCGATTTCCCACGTCACGCTGTTCGGACGCGTGCGCCACGCGGCCATCGGGCTCGCGGAGCTGGGCGTTCGCCACGGCGACCGGGTCGTGCTGCTGTCGGAGAACCGGCCGGAGTGGGCGATCGCGGACTACGCCTGCCTGGCGAGCGGCGTCACCGACGTGCCGATCTATCCCAACGAGACGCCCGAAGCGGCCGCGTACATCATCCAGGATTCGGGGGCCGTGGCGGCATTCGTGTCCACGGCCGAGCAGGCCGCGAAGATCGCGGCCGTCCGCAAGGAATGTCCGACCCTCAAGCACGTGATCGGGTTCAGCGACGTACGGGGGCCGGGTGTCGATCACACGCTGTTCGAGTTGGAAGCCAAGGGTGCGGCGGTGCTGACGCCGGCGCGGGAGGAGGCGTTCGCGCGCGACGCGATGGCGGTGGAGCCGGACCATCTGGCGACGATCATCTATACGTCGGGAACGACCGGAAAGCCCAAGGGCGTGATGCTGTCGCACGACAACCTCTACTCCAACGTGATGGCCGCCAGGGAAGTGATTCCGTTCACCGGCCACGACACCTGCCTCAGCTTCCTGCCCCTGTCGCACGTATTCGAGCGGATGGCCGGCCATTACCTGATGATGGCCACGGGCACCTCGATCGCGTACGCGGAGTCGATCGACACGGTGCCGACCAATCTGACCGAGGTCTGCCCGACGCTCGTGCTGTCGGTGCCCCGCCTATATGAAAAAATGTATGCCCGGGTGCTGGAGAACGCCTTGGCCGCAGGCGGGGCCAAGAAGCAGATCTTCTTCTGGGCCCGCCGCGTGGCGGATCGCTGGGCCGACGAGAAGCTGGCCGGTCGCAAACCCGGCGGCGCGCTGGCGCTGCGGTACGCGATCGCGCAGCGTCTCGTGTTCTCCAAGCTGCAGGCTCGCACGGGCGGCCGGATGCGCTACTTCGTGTCGGGCGGGGCGCCATTGGCGCCGGAGATCAACAAGTTCTTCTATGCGGCGGGCCTCGTGATCCTCGAGGGATACGGGCTCACCGAAACGTCACCGGTGATCTGCGTGAATTCGCCCGAACACTTCCGCATCGGCTCGGTGGGCAGGCCAATTCCCGGCGTGGAAGTGCAGATCGCGGCGGATGGGGAGATTCTCACCCGGGGCCCGCACGTGATGAGGGGCTACTACGGGAATCCCGGGGCGACCGCCGAGGTGATGGACAAGAACGGCTGGTTCTTCACCGGCGACATCGGGACGCTCGAGGACGACTACCTCCGCATCACCGATCGGAAGAAGGACATCATCGTCACCGCGGGCGGCAAGAACATCGCGCCGCAGCCGATCGAGAATGAGATCAAGACGAACAAGTACGTGTCACAGGTGGTGATGATCGGCGACAAGCGGAAGTTCCCGATCGTCCTCATCGTGCCCAACTGGGAACAGCTCGAGAAGTGGGCAAAATACAAGAATCTGATCTGGACCGACCGTGCCCAGCTGGTCACGATGCCCGCCGTGCAGGCGAAGATGGAGAAGGAGGTCGCCTCGCGGACCAGCCATCTCGCGCGCTATGAGCAGCCCAAGAAGGTGGGGTTGCTCGAACACGAGTTCACGTTGGAGCGCGGCGAGTTGACCCCCACGCTCAAGGTCAAGCGGCGCGTGGTCGACCGCGCGTACAAGGCCGTGATCGACGAGTTGTATCGCGAAGACGACCCGGTGCTGGCCGAGGCGCCCTGAGCGTCAGCGCGCGCCGCGGGCCAGCGACACCAACCCGCTCGGCGGGGCATCGCGCTCCCCCACCCACAGCGCGGCGTCGCGCGCCAGTTCGGTGACCCCACGGGGAACCGGGATATCGGCTGGCGCGACGACGCGCCCCCCCGCCTGAACACCGGCCAGCGCGCGCGCGAGAAACGCCGCGTCCGCCGTGCGATCAACCGCGAGAGCCCGTGCGCTCGCCGCGGCGATCGGAAGACGGTTGTCCGTGATGATGCCCGACGTTCCCGCGCCGATCGGCGCGCCCGCCACCGGATTCACCAGCAGGAGGTGCGTTTCGGCGAGCGCGTACACCCCGGCGGCATGGGCCGTCCACTCACCCACGAGCACCGCGAAGCCGCGGGAATCGCTGATGCCGAGAAACGCCGCAAGCCGCATGGCCTGCTCGGCCTCGGGCTCCGCGAAGGAGGGCGCGGGGACGGGGGCGACGGCGGCACCAGAATCCGCGCGCAGATCGGCGATGCCACCGTCGATCGGATACCGCGCGTCGCACACCGGGCAGCCGAGTATGCCCTGCACCACGTCACGCCCTTCCATGCGGGTGGCGCCGAGCACGAGCCACGACTCTTCATGCATGGCCGGGCAGCGCAGCGCGTCAACCAGCTCGATGAACATCAGCTCCGGGAGAGCCGCAGTTCGTCGACGTTGACGGTGGGAGGTTGCGACACGGCGTACAGGACCGCCTCCGCAACCGCCTGTACGTCGAGCATCCGCTCGGGCGCCGGGGTGTCCCGGCGAGCCGCACGGTTGGCGGGCGACCAGAGGGCGGTGTCCACGGGGCCCGGCGAGATCAGCGTGGCCCGCACGCCGGTGCCGCGGAGTTCGGTGCGCAGCACTTCGTGGAGTCCGCGGACGCCGTACTTGCTGGCAGCGTAGGCACTGTTGCCGGGAAACGGCACGTGATCGGCAATCGAACCGATGGTCACCAGGTGCCCGTTCCGCCTTGTCTTCATGCCCGGCACGAGGGCGCGCGCGAACAGGAACGGTGCCGCGAGGTTCACGCCGAGCGTGCGAGCGAACGATTCGGGCGATGTCTGTTCCAGCGACTCGACGGCGAAGTAGCCGGCATTGTTGACAAGGATATCGGGCGCGTCGGCGCCCAGCCGGTCGTGCAGTGCCCGGAGCGCCGTGTCCACTGCCGCGGCGTCCCCCACGTCACACGTGATGGCGAGCGCGCCGCCGCCCAGCTCGGCTGCGTGCCTGGCTAACTCGGCGGACGAACGGGCCACGAGCGCCACGCGCGCGCCGGCGCGCGCGAGGGTCGCCGCACAGGCCAGGCCGATGCCGCGCGACGCGCCGGTGACGACGGCGGTTCGTCCGTGGAGCGGGCCAGCCATGGCTCAGGTCGAGCCGGCGGGCGAGTAGGCGAGCCGCAGGAATTCGTCGCGGGTCATCGCGCAGTCGCGGAAGGTGCCGCGCAGCGCGCTGGTGATCGTCTTGGAATTCTGCTTCTCCACACCGCGCATCATCATGCATAGATGATACGCTTCGATCACGACCCCCACTCCCAACGGTTCCAGGATACGCTCCACCGCCAGCGCGATCTCTTCGGTCAGCCGCTCCTGCACCTGCAACCGCCGGGAGAACACCTCCACCACCCGCGGGAGCTTGGACAAGCCGACGATCTTCTCGTCCGGGATGTACGCGATGTGTGCCTTGCCGAAGAATGGGAGCATGTGGTGCTCGCACAGCGAGTACAGCTCGATGTCCCGCACCATCACCATGTTCCGGTGCCCCTCCGCGGCGAACAGGGCGTCGCCGACCACGTCTTCCACCCGCTGGTCATATCCCCGGGTCAACCAGGCCAGGGACTTGGCCACCCGCTCGGGCGTGCGCGCCAGGCCCTCGCGGTTCGGGTCCTCCCCGAGCAGCGCGAGTTGCCGGCGCACGAGGCCCGCGAATTCGGGATCGGCCGTGTCGTGCGACACTTGGCGCGGCGCCCGCGCCGATGCCTCCAGCATGGACAACACCTTGGCCCCTGGCGCCCGTTCACCGCCCGTCGTATTCGACATAGTTATTGGGTGTCTCCCAGAGCACGAGACGGGCGAGGGTCGCGGGTGCCACCAGCGGCGCGATGCGCCGCCAGAATGCGACCACGATGTTCTCGCTCGTCGGAATCGTGCCCTGCATGAAGTCCACGTCGAGGTTGAAGTTCTTGTGATCGACGCGCGCGATCACGCTTTCCTCGACGATGCGTTTGAGGACCGCCAGGTCCATCACGTATCCGGTGCGTGCCGAGATGTCGCCGGTGACCGACACGTCGAGCACATAGTTGTGCCCATGCCAGTTGGGATTGTTGCACTTGCCGAACAGGGTCTGGTTCTCCTGATCGGACAGCGCCGGGTTGTGAACCCGGTGGGCGGCATTGAAATGCAGCCGCCGGGTAACGGTTAATTGTGGCATCTGGCCCTCACCTGGTGCATCAACACCGCGGCCCCGCGGGGCGTTCCCGATTGGCGCCGCGCTCCCCGGGGAATCGAGACGACGAACCCCGCGGTTGCCCGCGGGGTTCGAAGAAAACGGAACGAAGAGGGTTTTGTGAAGCCCAGTCGAAGTTTTGAGGTCCTCACCACACCTTCCGCCTTCCCCCGCACTGGGGGCGTGACGTCGATATAGATTATCGAACCCACTCGGTGGACTTGTTGGCTCAAAAACGGAACTCTTCGCCCGTCGGGTTTTCCGCGGTACAATCTATCCGTCGGCATTCGAAGGAGCAATTCATGGATTTCGGGATTCTGCTCGCCGTGGTGCTCATCGCGATCTGGGCGGTCGTCGCACTCGGGTTCAACGGACCGGGGTGGATCCACCTGCTCCTGACCGTCGGCGTGGCGTTGTTCATCTGGCGGGTGGCGAACAAGAGGCGACCGGCCGCCAACAGCTGACCGCGATCGGTAGACGGGCGGCGACGTGACCAGGTTCGCGGCCAGCCGATGGTCGCGAGCGGCCGCTCAGATTTCCCAATTGGACAGGACGATACCCCGCGCAGGCCGGCGCTCTTCGTACCCGGCGAGGGACATGCGCAGGTCGCTCCAGCGGACCCGGCCGCCGAGGGCGATCAGCTGTTGGTACGCCGCCGCATACTCGCCCTGCACACGGATGGCCACGCGCCGGGTACCGCACCGCCGCGCGAAGTCGCGCAGCGTCGCCACCATCGCGTCGAGATGCGACGCGTCCGACAGCACCAGCTTGAGCACGCGCAGTTCCTCGCGCACGCGCCCCTCCACCAGCGGCACGGTGTGGCACAGGGCGAAGCCGGCCAGCACGTTGGCGTCGTACAGCAGCACGGTGTCGCCCACCGACAGCTCGTCGGTGAGGGCAATCTCGCGCGTGTGATCGTACCCCGGGAGGAGGTCGTCGAGCAGCGTACGGCACTCGACAAGCGCGTGCTCCTTTTCCAGCGACGAGAGCCGGCCGAACAGGCGGGGCGGGAGACCCGTGTTCGCCGCCTCGAGCGTGGTGGTCAGCGTCAGCCGCCCGGGCACGAATCCCAGCGACGAGTAGAAGCCGATGTTGTCGAGGGTGCGTGGCATGGTTTCCAAACCGATGACCGTGGCGCCCGAATCCTTGAGCCACTCGATGCCCCGGCGCACGACTTCCTTGCCGATGCCGACCGCCTGGTAGTCCTGCCGCACGGCGAGCGGACCCATCCACCCCTCGGTCCCCGAACGGTGCACCATGTTGAACGCGGCCACGTCGCCGTGCGGCGTGCGCCAGCACAGCGCGCCCGCGGCGGCGTCCTCGATGGCATACCGCCAGACCACGGGGTTGAGAAAGGGAACGCGCACCCCGACCATGCCATCCCGGCGGTAGCGCTCGGTGAACGCGTCGCTGAACACCTGGTTCAGCCCCGCGACGTCGTCCAACGTGACGGAGAACGGGCCCTCGATGGCCGGCGCGGGCTTCCAGGAGCGGGAGACTGCCATCACTCCCCCACCCCGGCAGCCACGACGACCTCGGGTGTCTCCGCGGCCTCCCCCGGGCGCTCCACCCGCACCCGCGACTCTCCTGCCTCCTCGTCGTAGCGCACGGTGATCACGCGATCGAGCCCCTCCCTCACCGATTCGATGTGTGTGATGACGATGACCTGCTCGAACCGGTCGTGCAAGCGCCGCAGCAGTTCCACGACGTTCTGGCGCCGGACCTCGTCGAGCGATCCGAAGATCTCGTCGAGGACGAGGAGCGAGAACGGCTGGCCGGCGCGGTCGGCGATCATCTGCGAGATCGCGAGGCGCAGCACCAGGTTGGCCACGTCCTCCTCACCGCCCGAAATGGCCGGTTTCCGGATGCCATCCTCGAGCACGCAGATCGCGTAGTCGTCATCGAGTTCAAGTTCGGTGTACCGGCCATCGGTGAGATCCGTGATGAGGGTGCTGGCGAGCGCCGAGATCTCGGGCCGCAACTGCTCGTTGAGCCGGAAGCGGAGATCCTCGAATGCGTCGTCGAGTTCGTCGTGCAGCCGGCGGTCGGCGGTGAGGGCATCGGCCTTGGCGCGTTGCGCGTCGAGTTCGCGCTGCGCCGCCCGCGCCCGATCGTCGTCCTGGAGCGCCGCCGCTGCCTCGCCCTCGGCCGCCACCGACGCCAGCTCGGCGGCGCGGAACTCCGCCGCGGCCGCCTCGTACCGGCCGCGCAGCGCGTCGAACGATTCCTCGGAGAACTGGAGGCCGTCGCGCTCGGTGGTCAGTTCGGCGATCTTGGCGCTCACGCCTTCCAGCCGTTCCGCCGTCTCGGTGGCCGCCTGGCGCACCGGCGCCTCACGCTCGACCAGTGCCGAGAGTTTGGTTGCCCGCGCATCGAGCGGTTGGAGCCGGGCGCGCTCGGCAAGCGCCTGTTGGTGCGCCGACGCGTCGTAGCCACTGGGCAGTTCGGCCAGGTCATTCTGCAGCGTGGCCTGGCGCTGTTCCTTCTCGGCGATGTCGCGTCCCAGCTGCGTCTGCTCCTGCACGGCCAGCTGCACCTTGGCCAGGCGCCGTTCCAGCTTTCCCACCTCCTCGAACGCCCGGCGGCGCTGCTCGTCGAGCTCCTTCACGTCATCCGGCATCTCTTCGAGCTGCCCGATACGCTGGCGGTAGTAGTTGCCGTCCACCTGCACCGTTTCCATCTGCGAGTCGAGCAGATCGAGCACGTGGCGGTAATGGTCGCCCAGTGGCCGCGCGCACGTGGGACAGATGCCGTCCTCGCCCAGATTGACGAGGGTCTCGCGCTGTTGCTTCAATTCCGTGTACTGCTGGCGCAGGGCCTGGATCTTGGTCTCGGCTTCCTGGCGGTCGCGCACCCACGCCGTGCGTTTGGCTTCGAGGGTGCCCTCGACCGTCTGGAGTTCCCTGCGTTTGCCCTCGAGTTCGACCGTCACTTCCTCTTCCAGGGCGGGCGAGGTGTCGACGCGCTCGAGGCGTTCACGCAGCCGGGTCAGCTCCTCGGTGAGCACCCGGTCGTTGTCGAGCAACGTCTGGCGTCGCCCCTCGGCACGGGACAGTTCCTCCATGGCCTGCAGGCGCTCGGCGAGGGCGGCAAGCGGGGCGAGCTCCACGGCGAGCCGTTCCAGTTCGCCGCGGGCATCGGCGATCTCGGCGGTCTCGCGGGCCAGCCGTTCGCCGTCCCGCAGCAGGTTGCCCGACTCGTTCTCGAGGACGCGTAGTTCACCGGCCACGCGCTGGACGGCGTCGCGCACGCGATGCATGGCGGTCCAGCGGGGTTCGAGTTCCGACGCCACGAGGCGCGCCGCCTCCGTGCGGGTGACCGCGTCGCGGGCGCGGGACGTGGCGGCGGTGAGGCGTTCGAGCGACTGCATGAGCATTCGCTCCACGCTCTCCGGGTCGGGCATGGCGCTCCGCAGGCCATTCAACTGCGCCGTGATCAGCCGCCGGCGCTCGCGCGCCATCTCCTGCGCCGCCCGCAGCCGGTCGTACCCGAGCACGCGCGACAGGAAGTGCTTGCGCTCGGTGGGCCCCATGGCGTTCATCACGCTCAGGTCCTTCTGGCCCGTGAAATACGTATTGAAGAATTCCTGCCGCGTCATGCGAAGCCGGCGGCGCAGGAAGTCGGTGACGCCGGTGACGGAATTGGCCACCGGGTCGTGGCCGCCGTCGAGGAACAGTTCGGCCGTGGTGAGGCCGCGTTCCACCCGGTAGCGGTGGCCGCCGAGGTCGAACTCGAGCGCCACCTTCACCGGAGCGCGGCCCGTGGCGCGAATGGTGCGCACGCCCTCCTTGTCGGTGCGCAGCGCGAGCGAACCGTACAGCGCCCAGCTGATCGCCTCGAGGATCGTGGACTTGCCGGCGCCGTTGGGCCCGATGATGCCGGTGAGCCCCGACTCGAACTCGATGCGCGTGTCGACGTGCTGGCGGAAGTTGGTGAGGTGCAGGGAACTGAGGCGCATCAGCCCTCGGCCTCCCCGGCCGCGACGAGTTCAGCGGCCGTCGCTTGGTCCAGATATTCGAACACACGCTCGATCAACTGCTCGCGGTCCACCCCCGGGGCGAGCTGGCGGCTGCGCAGGCGTTCGCGCACGAACTCGGCCAGCGACTGCGGATGACCGGGCGCCGCCTCGCCGCGGAGCGGCCGCGTATCGGGACGGAGGAGCTCGAGTTGAAAGTGGAACGCCCGCCGCTTGTACTCGCGCAGCGCCTGGTGGTCGAGGTCGTTGTTGATGTGGCGGGCGACGTCCCGCACGACCAGGCGGACGATCTTGTTGTCGATGCCGCCGGCGCAGCCGTCCACGGCCGCGCGAATGGCGCCGTCGAGTTCCGCGCCCGTCATGCCGCGGCCGCTGAAGCCGGCGAGTTCCGCCAGGACGCGCGACGGCGGAAGGGGGTGGAACGTGTGCACGCCCGTCTCGAGGTCGAATTCGATGAACCCCTTTCCGGGCAACCCCGCCTCGCGCTCCTCGGCCAATTCGCCCCACGTGTTGGCGCTGGTGTAGTCGATCGATCCGCTGTAGTAGGCATTGGGCGCCACCCGGCGGTGCACGTGGTAGTGACCCAGCGCCACGTACGACCACTGCGGGGCCCGCAGCTCCTCTTCAGTAATCTCATATGTGGCGCGGTCGGTCATCGCGGCGCGCCGCGGAATCACCCCGGCCACTTCGCCGTGGATGAGCAGCACGTTGCGCCGCGCCGCGGGGTCGGGGCTCAGATCCGGACGCTCGCCCGGCACGTCGGGCACGGCCAACACCGACACGCCGAGCGCCGGGAACGAGAGCCGCCGCGCCTCGAAGTCCACGATGTGCAGGTTCTCCTGCTCGAACAGACGGAGAATGCACCCGGTCTCGCTGGCGCGCGGAAGATCGTGATTGCCCGCCACGATCACGATCGGCACGCCGGGCAAAGCGTCCGCCAGCCGGTTGAACTGGTGAAACGCATGCAGGATGGCCGGGTTCGCCGGCCGCACGGTGTGAAACACGTCCCCCGCCACCACGATCAGATCGGGGTGGAGCGCGATCACGCGATCCACCACACGCTTGAAGGTGAGCGCGACGTCGGCCTCCCGCTGGTTGGCGCCGATGGGCGTCAATCGTTGATACTGGCGGTAGCCAAGGTGGAGATCCGACAGATGCACGACGCGCAAAACGGGTCTCGGGCGAGAGGGAATGGCCGCGGGCGAGGCGGCCAATGTCTAATCGCTAACCGCCGCTGTCCCGGTTGTCCATAGCGCGGCGACCGCCCGCGCCGCGCGACGAGGGGTCAGAACGGCGGCTCCTCGGGAGGCTCGTCGTCGCCGTACGGATTCGCCCCGCGCGGCACGCGAAGCCCGCGCGGCGGCCGGACCCGTGGCTGCTCCGCCGGCACGATCCGGCGGAACTGGGCGGCGAAGAATGCCTTCACGTCGTCGGGGCGGGTCCGGAGCGTCACGTCGCGCGCCCGGAGCACGTCGGCATCGTCGTGCGGCCCCACGACTTCCTGCACCCATCCCACCGTGATGCTGGGATCGAGTCTGCGCAACGCGCGCGCCACGGCCGCGTCGAGGGTCATCTCCTGAGCCTGGGGGAACCGCTCGGCCCCATCGCGCCCGCGCATCACGGCGGGCCGCGGAAAGCGCACGAAGATCGGCTGCGTGAAGTGGGGATGCCGTACCATCAACTGGCCCTTCTCCAACGTCGCCAGCTTGGTCCGCGTGGCCGGGCTCAGCACGGCGTACCCCGGCGTGGCCAGCTCGTCGCCGTCCATGCGGCCATACAGCGACGTCCCCGCATTGCCCACTACGCGGCGGTGCACCTGCGACCGGAACTGCTGCGCGCTGAACAGCACGAGTCCCAGGTACCGGCCCCGCTCGGCAATGTCGAGCAGCATCTTGCGCACATACGTGTCGGCGCCGTCGGCGGGCGCGTACTTGTTGAGCTCGTCCACGAACACCATTACGTGGTTCACACCCAGGTCACGCCGCTCGAGATGCTCCCGCAGCTTGGTCACCACGCGCGCGAACACCAGATCCTGCGCGTCCTCCTCCAGCCCGGCCACGTCCACCACGTAGACGGCGCGGTCGTCGAACGCGCCGAACGGGAGATCGCTCACCGTCCCCTCGTCGGTCACCAGGCCAGCGCACCGAGTGGAGATGTTGGACAGCCGGTTGCGCACCTTGCGGATCGTGGCCACGTGGTGCGTGCGCCAGTGTTCACCCCGGTTCTGCTGCTCCACCGTGCGCAGCAGATCGCGGAACCAGTCCTCCAGATCGGCGAACGACTGCACCCGGTGCGTCTTCGCGAATCCGTCGTCGGTGAACTCGCGGTCGAGCACCCGCTCGCGGATGAAGTCGATGAACGCGTCGGCCTTGGCGTCCACGTCGTCCTTGTTGAGCAGCACCTCGGCGTACTGCATCACCTCGCGAAGCCCCCAGGTGAGCGGGAACACGTTGCCGGCCAGCTGCTCATTGGAGCGCAGCGTGTTGAGCGTGAATCCCTTGGCCGTGTACGGCGCGAAGTATCTCACGTTCGGGAACGGCTCAGCCGGCACGTCGAGCGCCGCGTACAGCGCGCGATCGGCGTCGTCCAGCGCGCCCGGCTGGTCCAGGAAGCAGAGGTCGGGCCCCTTCACGTTGAAGCACACCGCCGCCACCGACCCCTTCTGCGCCGGGAAGTGCGCGAACGTGGACGCCAGCAGCCACTCGATGGCGCTGGTCTTGGTGGCGAGACCCGACACGCCGGTGATGTTGAGGTGCGCCGCCTCCGGACCCATCAGGAAGTCCGCGTCCAAATAGATCGGCGCCTCGATGCCGCCGGCCCGGTAGATCCCCACCGGGATTCCCGTGTCGGCGCCTTCGGCCAGGTAGCCGTCCATCCGCAGCGCCACGGCCACGTCGTGCCGGTCGGCCAGGAACACCTCGCCCATCGGCACCGGCTGGAGCGGCTCTTCGGGCACGTGCCGGAGCACCGCCGCCGTGTACAGCCGGATCTCGGCGCGGCGCGCGGCCGACAGCGACTCCGACGCCGGCGCGCCGTCGTGGCCCAGCACGTCGTGCAGCGGCGTCTGCAGATCGCTGTAGCTGAACCCCTCCACCACCACGCCGTAGATGCGCGGGATCACGCCGTTCACCGGGTCAGGGCCTTCCACGCGCACGATCGTCCCGATGCCGACCGGCGAATCGAGCGCCGTCCAGAATCCGAACTCGTGCGGCGTGTTGGGCTTGCGCTCGGTGGCGACCACGCGACCGAGGACCGGGGAATCGCTCATTGAATGGCCTTGAGGAAGACTTCGCAATCGCGGATGCCGTACGCCATCGTGTCCCACCGCCCGTCCGGATGCGCCGTGGGCGACCGCTCGGCCAGGATGCGGCGCGAGAGGTCGTCGGCGCGCGCCGTGATCGCCGGCCGCGGCATGTCGGGCTCGTGGCGCACCTCCACGCGCACCAGCCCCCACAACGGATCGCGGCCCGCGCGGGGACGCAGGCGCAGGTACCAACTCGCCACCGGCACCCGGCTCGGCGACGCCACCACGAACACGCTCGACCGTTCGCGCTCGTCGAGCGCGAAGATCACGCGCCGCGCCGCACCGTCGCCGTACAACGTACGATGGCTCTTGATCACGCCCACGGTCTGGGCCGCGCGCGCCAGGATCACCGAGCCGCGGAGCCCGCCGTCCACGTACAGCGCCTCCGGACGCTCGGCGCACCACTTCTGCGCCACCTGCTGTTCCAGCTGCTCGCGATCCCGGTGGATCTGCTTGAGCGCCGCGTCGCGGTGCGCCAGCGGGTGCGCGTCGGCGAGCGTCGGGTCGTCCGCCGCGGTGTCGATGGCCGCCGGGCCGAGCGCCTCGAGCGCGTCCCACTCGGCGGCGCGCATCGCCCGCCGCGGCGCGTACAGGCGCTGGCGCACCACATGGGCCCACGTGGCGGCGCGCCCCCGCGTCCACTGGCGCACGACGGCCGCCGTCACGCCGAGCACGATCGGCGCCCCGTCCTCGGCATGCGCCATGAGGTCGCTGCGCTGCGTGCCGTCCAGGAACGCCGTGAAGTGCGGCTCGGGATCGCCGACCACCGCGCGGGCACGGAGCGCGTCGTCTTCCACCACGTCGGCCCGGGCGATCAACGGCGGATCCACCGCCGCCGACAGCTCCAGCGGCGGGCCCCCCTCGGTGTTGAGCGACGCCGAGGGCAGCGCGCGGCCCAGCGCGCGCTGCAGCTCGTCGAGCCGGAAATGCACAGGGTGGGCCGCCGCCAGTACCATGCCCAAAGCTATCGGGCCTCGCGGCCCGCCGTCACTCCACGCCGATGTCCCAGGCCTGCTGCAGATCGCCCTTGGAATAGGCCCGGAACGCCGTCAGCGTCTGCGTCCGCTGGATGCCCGGCACGGTGGGGAACACCTCGGTCACCACGCGCGCGATCTGGTCGTACTCCGGCACGCGGACGATCGCCACGAGGTCCCAATCGCCCGACACCGAGTACACCTCCGCCACACCGTCCACCCCGGCCAGCATCCTGGCGGCATTGGGGATCTGCGTGGGCTCCACGCGAATGAGTACGATGGTCGTGATCACGGTTCTCGGGGAAAAGGTGGCACGTTGAGCAGCCACAGTCCGGCTACGTGACCCGTGGGATCCACCTCGAGCAGCAGATCCCGCGCCACGCGCACCGCCTGCGCCTCGCGTTGCGAACCCAGCCGGAAGTGAAAGATACGCTCCTGCGCGTCGGACTCGGCCGCCATCTGCGTCTCCACCTCCAGCGCGGTGACGGCGGTGTCCGACGCATTGGGCGGCAGCCGCACCGTGGCCTCCCGCACCGTGGCCGGCGGCGCGAGGGCGGCCCGCTTGGTCACCTCGGGCCAGACGGCGATCTCGATGCCGGTGATGTGCTCGTCGGTCACGTCCAGAATGATCCACGAACCGTCGGCCCCCTCCACTTCCACGGACCCGCTGCTCCCGTTGGACGACGGCAACGGGCGCAGCTGCGCCGACAGGATGTCGGTGTCGGAGTCCCACCGGTACGCGACCTCCGGCGCCGCCCCGTCTCTCGGTCCAAGCTGCACGGCGATCTTCACGTCCCTGTCTCCGTGGTTGGCGAGCCCCCAATGTCGCGCCGGAACCGCCCGACACACGACTCGAATTCGCCCCGCCCGCGTCTTCGCATTGCAGGAACACCCGTTCCGTCCGCGCAAACATACTCCGCGAACGCCCGGCCGGAAGCCGCGCGGCCCGCGGCCGGGCCGCACCTGCTGTCCGGACCCCATTCCTGGGTATGTTTCAGGTGATCGACGTTGACAACGCGGCTTCGCGCCGCCCCGACATGGGTGAGGATCTGTGGAACAGGACGGAGTGGAGACCCCGGGCGTGACCCGCGGCCTGAATGCGGCGTTTGTATTCCCACCGGATTGGACGCACGCGCCGTCCTTCCTCACCCCGGCCATCGAGCGCCTCGACGCCGCGCTGCCGGCGGTGCAGATGCTCGTGATCACCGCCGATGCCGACGCCGCCGTAGCCATGGCGGCCGCCGCCAACGCCATCGGGCGCGCCCGCGGCCTGACCGCGCTGGCCGCCACCTCCAGCCGCCGCGCCGGCCGCGCCCTGCGCGCCCGGCCCGCCCAGATCGTGACCGGCGATCCGGCCGCTCTCGTGGGGCTGCTCCAGAGCTCGGCGCTCAAGCTCGACCAGGTGCGCCAGCTCGTCATCGCCTGGCTCGACGACACCCTCGAAGGCAACGAGGCGCCCCTCGAAGCGCTGTTCGCCGAAGCGCCCAAGGACGCCGCGCGCACCATCGTCACCCGCGAACTGTCGCCCGCCATCGAGGGCCTCATCGAGCGCTACGCGCGGCGGGCCCGCCGCGTGGTCCCCGCGGCCGGCGAGGAAGTGGCCGCCATGCCCGTGCAGTACGTGGCGGTGCACGACACCCTCCGATCGATCGCCCTCCGCCGGCTGCTCGACGAGCTGGATCCGCCCACGGCGTTCATCTTCGTGCGCGATCCGATGTCGCACATCGAAGTCCTGGCCACGCTCGAGACGCTCGGCTACGCGGCCGACGGCCCGGTGCGCATCGGCCGCGCCGCCGAAGCCGACTGCGACGCCCTGGTGCTGTACGACCTGCCGGTCTCGCGCGCCGAGCTGCGTGACGTGGCCGGCGGCCGCACCCCGCGCCAGGTGATCGCGCTCATTCAGCCGCGGCAGCTCGCCGCCCTGCGCGAGGTGGCCGGCGGCGCCGCCAGCCCCCTCACCCTGCCCGAAGCGATCGCGCGGGCGCGCACCAAGGAGGAGCAGCTGCGCGAGTCGCTGCGCCACGTCCTGGTGTCGGGGGCATTCACCCGCGAACTGCTCGCCCTCGAGCCGTTGCTCACCGACTTCGACGGCATCGAGATCGCGGCCGCCGCGCTGCGCATGCTCGAGGTGGAGCGGATGCGCGCCGCGGCACCCAAGACGTTCGCCGCGCCCAAGATGCGCCGCCTGTTCATCACGGCCGGCGAATCCGACGGCATCCGGGCCGGCGATCTGGTGGGCGCGGTCACCAACATCGGCGGGCTCTCGGGCGGCGACGTGGGCCGCGTGGAACTGCGCGACCGCCACTCCCTGGTGGAAGTGCCCGAAGCGGTGGCCGAGGCCGTGGCCGCCAAGATCACCGGCATCACGATCAAAGGCCGCCAGATCGTGGCCCGCCTCGACGAGGAACGTCCGGAACGTTCGGGACGCGGCGGCCCGCGCGAGGACCGGCCCCGCGGCGCCCCGCGCGATCGCGAGGACCGGCCCCGCGGTGGTCCGCGCGATCGTGACGACCGCCCCCGCGGCGGCCCGCGTGACCGCGACGACCGCCCGCGGCCAGCCGGCCGGTTCGGCGCATCGAAGGACGATCGCGGCGGCCCGCCGCGCAAGCCCCGCCGGCGGGAGGACGACCATCGGTGAGCTCAGATACCTACTTCACGGCGCGCAGCGGATGGATCGAAGTGATCGCCGGCGTGATGTTCAGCGGCAAGAGCGAGGAGTTGCTCCGCCGCGTGCGCCGCGCCGCGATCGCCAAGCGGCGCGTGCAGGTGTTCAAGTCCCATCTCGATGAGCGCTACGCCGGCATCTTCAAGGTGTCCAGCCACGACGGGCGCACCACCGAAGCCGTCCCTGTAGATACGGCCGCCCAGATCGCCGAGCGCGTGCATCCCGACACGCAGGTGGTGGCGATCGACGAGGCGCAGTTTCTCGACGAGCGCGTGGTGCCGCTGGCCACCGACCTCGCCTCGCGCGGCATCCGGGTGATCCTCGCCGGCACCGACACCGACTTCCGCGGCGAGCCGTTCGGCGCGATGCCCGAGTTGATGGCCATCGCCGAGATCGTGGACAAGCTGCACGCCATCTGCGTGAAGTGCGGCAACCCGGCCAGCCGCAACCAGCGCCTCATCGATGGACGGCCGGCGCTGTACTCCTCGCCCACGATCATGGTGGGCGGCGAGGACACCTACGAGGCGCGCTGCCGCGCGTGCCACCAGGTGCCGAGGCGCGACGAGGGCCAGGTGGATCTGCTGTGAGCCGCCAAGCCGCCCGCCGGCCGGAAGTGGTTGGCGCCGTGCAGCATAGGCCGGTCGCGCCTGGGCGCCCGGGGCCAGGACGAACGCTGCACGGTCACATTTACGTTGACGCTCCCGGCCGCTGCCCCTAGGTTGGCCGGAGCAGCCACAAGCCTCTCACAATCCCGCGTCGCCATGCTCCTCGTCGGCCTCACCGGCAACATCGCCAGCGGAAAGACCACCGTCGCCCAACTCCTGGCGGCGCGCGGCGCCACCATCATCGATGCCGACGATCTCGCGCGCCGCGCGGTCGAGCCCGGGAGTCCGGCCCTCGACGCCATCATCGCCCGATGGGGACGCGACGTCCTGCTCCCCGACGGCCACCTGGACCGTGCCGGCCTGCGGACCATCGTGTTCCACGAGCCCGAGCAACTCGAGGCCCTCAACCGCATCGTCCACCCCGAGGTGGAGCGGCTGCGCCGCGACCTGGTGGACGAGGCGCGCGAACGCGGCGATCGCATCGTGGTGTGCGACATCCCGCTACTGTTCGAGAAGAAGATGGTGGACCAGTTCGACGCCGTGGTGCTCGTGGACGCCCCGCGGCCGTTGCGCCTCGAGCGCGTGGTGGCCGAGCGCGGGCTGAGCGCCACCGAGGCGATGGCCATGATTGCCGCCCAGATGCCCTCCGAACTCAAGCGGGCCCGCGCCGACCTGTACATTCATAACGCCGGCACCAAGGCCCAGCTGGCCGAGCAGGTGGACGCGCTCTGGACGTCGCTCCGGGCCGCGGCCGACTCGCAGCAAGCGGCCGGCGTTCCTTGACAATGGCGCGCGCGGCCAGATAGACTGCCCGCACCAATACCCCGCAGCCGGGAGTCACAAGTGTCCGATATCCAGCAGGATCTGCTCTATACAGAAGACCACGAGTATCTGAAGTCCACCGGTGCCCCGAACGTCGTGGCCATCGGCATCACCGACTACGCGCAGGGCGAGCTGGGCGACGTCGTCTACGTGGAACTGCCCAAGGTCGGCGCCAAGTTCGGCAAGCACGACGTGTTCGGCACGATCGAAGCCGTGAAGGCGGTGTCCGAGCTGTTCTGCCCCGTGGCGGGCGAGATCGTGGAAGTGAATGCGCGACTCGATGGCGAGCCGGCGCTGGTCAACTCGGCTCCCTATTCCGACGGCTGGATGGTCAAGCTCAAGATGACCAACCCCGCGGAGAAGGACGCCCTCATGAACGCGGCGGCGTACGCGGCGCATCTGGGCCAGTAAGCGACGATCGGCCGTTCGCGGTCGGCAGTGAACACCAAGCGGCCGGCGGAGATCCAGGGGATCTCGCCGGCCGCTTGCTGCTTGCTGCCCGCTGCCCGGCGCAATCAGCCGACGGTCACCTCGTACTCCTCCATCGGCGGACACGCGCAGACGAGATTCCGATCGCCATACGCGCTCTCCACGCGCGCCACCGCCGGCCAGAACTTGTGCTCCCGCACCCAGGGCGCCGGATAGGCCGCCTGTTCGCGCGAATACGCGTGCGGCCAGACGTCGGCCACCACGCGGTGCGCCGGATGCGGCGCGTGCTTGAGCACGTTGTCGGCACGGTCGGCCACACCGTTCTCGATCTCGCGGATCTCCTCGCGGATCGAGATCAGCGCGTCGCAGAACCGGTCGAGTTCGCCCTTGGGCTCGCTCTCCGTGGGCTCGATCATCAGCGTGCCGGCCACCGGGAACGACAGCGTCGGCGCATGGAACCCGTAGTCCATGAGCCGCTTCGCGATGTCTTCCGCCTCGACGCCGCTCGACGTCTTGAGCGCGCGCGGATCGACGATGCACTCGTGCGCCACGCACCCGTTGGCTCCCTTGTACAGTACGGGGTAGTACGGCTCGAGCCGCTTGGCCACGTAATTCGCATTGAGAATCGCGATCTTGGTGGCCATCGCCAGCCCCTCGCCGCCCAGCATGTCGATGTACATCATCGAGATCGGGAGAACGCTCGCGCTGCCCCACGGGGCCGACGACACGGCGCCGCCGGTGTTCCCGGTCTCGACCACGACGTGGCCGGGCAGGTGCGGCACGAGGTGCGCGGCCACGCCGATCGGGCCCATTCCCGGCCCGCCGCCGCCGTGCGGGATGGCGAACGTCTTGTGCAGGTTCAGGTGGCAGACGTCGGCGCCGATGTCGCCCGGCCGGGCCAGCCCCACCATCGCGTTCATGTTTGCGCCATCCAGATACACCTGGCCGCCGTGCGCGTGCACGATGCGGCAGATGTCGGTGATCGCCGTCTCGAACACGCCGTGCGTGGACGGGTACGTCACCATGAGCGCGGCCAGATTCGGCGCGTGCGCCTTGGCCTTGGCTTCGAGATCGCCGACGTCGATGTTGCCGTTGTCGTCGGTGTCCACCACCACCACCTGCATGCCCGCCATCACGGCGCTGGCCGGATTGGTCCCGTGCGCCGAGTGCGGGATCAGACATACGGTGCGGTGCCCCTCGCCGCGCGCCGCCTGGTAACGACGGATCACCATCAGCCCCGTATACTCGCCCTGTGAGCCGGCGTTGGGCTGCAGCGACATCCCGGCGAAGCCCGTGATCTCGCACAGCGCCGCCTCGAGCCGCGTGAACAGTTCGGTGTAGCCCGCCGCCTGCTCGCGCGGCGCGAACGGATGCAGCTTGCCGAATTCCGGCCACGTGATCGGGATCATCTCGGCCGTGGCGTTGAGCTTCATGGTGCACGAGCCGAGCGGGATCATCGAGTGGGTGAGCGACAGGTCGCGCGACTCGAGCTTGCGCATGTAGCGCAGCATCTCGGTCTCGCTGTGGTGCGCGCTGAACACCGGGTGGGTGAGGAACGGGCTCGTGCGCGCGAACCGTTCGTCGTACCGGTCGTCCACCGCGGCGCCCAGCGCCGCCACATCGGGCGCCGCCTTGTCCCCCGCGAAGATCGCCAGCAGGTCGGCCAGGTCCGCCTCGGTCACCGTCTCGTCGAGCGCGATGCCGATCGACGTCTCGCCCAGCTTCCGCAGGTTGATCCGCTTGGCCAGCGCCCGGTCGAGCAGCGGCTGCGCCTTCCGCGCCCCCGTCTCCACGCGGATCGTGTCGAAGAACTCGGCGTGCGCGATGCCGTACCCCAGCTGCTCCAACCCCGCCGCCAGCATCGCCGCGTAGCGGTGCACGCGCCGCGCGATGTTGGTGAGCCCCGCGGGCCCGTGCCACACGGCGTACATGCCGGCGATCACCGCCAGCAGCACCTGCGCCGTGCACACGTTGCTCGTCGCCTTCTCGCGGCGGATGTGCTGCTCGCGCGTCTGCAGCGCCATGCGCAGCGCCGGCTTGCCGTCGGCGTCGCGCGACACGCCGATGATCCGCCCCGGAATCTGGCGTTTGAACTCGTCGCGCGTGGCGAAGAATGCCGCGTGCGGCCCGCCGTAGCCCATCGGCACGCCCAGCCGCTGCGAATTTCCCACCACGATGTCAGCGCCCCACTCGCCCGGCGGCGTGAGCAGCACCAGGCTCAGCAGGTCGCTGGCCACCGTCACCATCGCCTGCGAGGCGTGGGCGCGGTCGCAGAACCCGCGGTAGTCGTACACCGCGCCGTCGGTGCTGGGATACTGGATGAGCGCGCCGAACACCGTTCCGTCGAACGCGAACGTGCGGAAGTCGCCCACCACCACCTCGATGCCGCGCGCCGCCGCACGCGTCTGCACGACGTCGATCGTTTGCGGATGGCATTCGCTGGACACGAAGAACCGGTGCTTGCCCTCGGCGCCCCGGATCCCGTTGGCCATCGTCATCGCCTCCGCCGCCGCCGTGCCCTCGTCGAGCAGCGACGCGTTGGCGATCTCCATGCCCGTGAGGTCCATCACCATCGTCTGGTAGTTGAGCAGCGCCTCCAGACGGCCCTGCGCCACTTCGGCCTGGTACGGCGTGTACGCCGTGTACCAGCCCGGATTCTCCAGGATGTTGCGCTGGATTACCGGCGGAATGAGCGTGTCGGCGTAGCCCATGCCGAGGTACGACCGGAAGATCTGGTTCTTGTCCGCCATCCGCCGCATCGAGGCCAGCGCTTCGTGCTCGCTCCACTCGCCGTGGATGGCCAGCGGCTTGCGCAGCCGGATGTTCTGGGGGATGACGGCGTCGATGAACGCGTCCAGGGAATCGTAGCCCACCGTCGCGAGCATCTCCGCGATCGCGGCGGCGTTGGGTCCGATGTGGCGGGGAATGAAGCTGTCGGCGGCCGCGGGCGGCGCCAATTTCGTAGTCGGGGTCATGGTAGGGGTGTTGAAGGTCCGTACGCTAAACCTATGCGCCGGGACGCCGACGCGCCGCTCCCCGGCCCGCCGCGGCCGCCCCGATGTCCACCGGCCCCCCTCGCCCCCGCCGCCGCGCCCGGCCAATATTCGGGACCGTGACCTCCGCACCCGCCGCCCTCGCCTGGCGCCACCTCGTCTCGCCACCCCTTGCCGGCGCCGCCAACATGGCGTGGGACCAGGCCCTCATGGCCCGCGCCCGGCGCACCGGCGAGGCGGTGTTGCGCGTGTATCAGTGGGACGGCCCCACCCTGTCGCTGGGCCGCAACCAGACGGCCCGCGGCGCCTACGACCTGGACCGCGCCGCCGCGCTCGGCGTCGGCTTCGTGCGGCGCCCCACCGGCGGACGGGCCCTGCTCCACCACCACGAGGTCACGTACAGCGTCACCGCCCCCGACGCCTTCGACCCCACGCTCCGCGGGGCCTACGATCGCATCAATCGCCTGCTCCTCCACGCGCTGCACGCCCTCGGCGTGGATGCGCGGCTCTCCGCGGGCCAGGGGCCCGCGCTCACCCCGGGGCTCGCCCCGTGCTTCGACCAGCCCGCCGCCGGAGAGATCGTCGTCGGCGCCCGCAAGCTCGTGGGCAGCGCGCAGTGGCGGCACGAGGGCGCGCTCCTGCAGCACGGGTCCATCCTGCTCGCCGACGACCAGGCGCTCATCGGCGAGCTGTTGCGCCAGCGCCGGCCCACGGCCACACCGCCCGCGGCATCGCTCGACGTCGTGCTCGGCCAGGCCCCGCCGATCGCGCGCGTCGCCGACGCGCTCGTCTCGGCGCTGTGCGCGCTCTCGCCGGACGCCGGGCCGCTGGACGCCGACGAGCAGTTGCTGCACGAGGTGGCCGTCGCCACCGGGGAATTCCGCGACGAACGCTGGACGTGGAGGCGGTAGATTGGCTTGACGCACCCTTCCCGCCTCGCAATCGTTCCCACCATCGCGTTCACCCACCATCATCCATGCGCACTCTCCGTCTCGCCGCCTGCTGTCTCCCCATCGTGTGGCTCGCTGCGTGCGGCAGGGGCGAACGGTCCGCGTCGTCCGCGGCGGGCGCCGTCG
>DATLUQ010000003.1 GCA_035533015.1 Gemmatimonadaceae bacterium
GGCGGGAGCAGCGCCATCACTTCGTAGCCTACCTTGAACTTGGGATTCCACACGCCGATGTCCGCCGCCGCCAGGTACCCGCCAAGCAACGTGCGCTTGCTGTAGCCGGGCACGTATTCATACAGGTACTCCGACGGGAGAAAGCGCCGCGGATCGAACAGGCGGCCGGTGAGATCGGGCGCCCACAGCGACTGCGGGTTCGTGCCGAACTGGCGCGACCTCCCGTCGGCCTCGAGCCACAGCGAGCGCTCGGGCCCCGACTCCTCGTTGGCCACGAGCGTCCACCCGATCAGCTCCTCGCCCAACGCGGCCACATTCTCGTAGCAGGGGTCCTCGTCGGAGCCGAGGACATACTCGCCCGGCTTGTCCGGTTGCGCCGGGTACGACGCCTGCCGCTCGAACCGGCCAGCCGGCGTCGCATTGATCGGACGCGGGCGGATGTTCGCCAGATCGCCGATGCCCTTGGGAATCCGCGCGATCTCGCCGCGCGCCGTGACGTAGACGATCGCGCCGCGATGCGACACGTGCTTCTCGAACACCGCCGTCGGCGCGCCGTCGAGGTCGCCGATCACGGCCACCAGGCGCCAGCCTCCGATCTCCTCACCCACCTTCATCCAGCGAGTTGGGCCGGTGGGCATCGCTGCGAGGACGGCGTCGGCGCGAAACCCGCGCGCCGCCGGCGCCTTGGTCAGCGCCTCGGCCTCGCCGGCCAGCAGCAGCGCGTACTCGTTGGGGATGCGTCCCGGCGAGTAGCCCGGCGAACGCGTGGCCTCCGCCGCCGCGGAGGCATCCGGACGCGCGGCGGCGAGCCGCAACGGCGATGCCGCGGAACCCCCCAGCATACGACGCGGAAGCACGGCCGCGGCGGCGGCCCACTGCACGAAGCGACGACGGTTGATCATGGAAGTGGGGTTACTGGCGAGCGATGGATTGTGGAATCGCGCAGAGCGCGGCGTGGCCCTACCGCACCGGACCCTGCATCGCCTCCGATCGACGCACCATCCATCCGTAAAGGAAGACGAGCAGCGCCACGAAGCACAGCACACCCAGCCACGGGGCGGGCGCGAAGCTCTCCGGCACCAGCCCGATGGGCGCCTCCTTGGAGAACGCGACGATCAACCCGGCGTTGATCACGCCCCACACACTCTCCCCCACGATCAGCCCCGACGCCACCAGCGTGCCCAGGCGCTCGGCGCGGTCCGGATCACGCAACGTATGAACACGCCGGTCGTACCAATGCGACACCAGCGCGCCCACGACCACGGCGAACGTGGCCGACATGGGGAGATAGATCCCGATGCCGACAGCGAGCGGCGGGATGCGCAGCTTGTGCATCGCGCCGAGCGCCGCGTCCCCGAGTATGAGACCGACGCCGATAAGCCCGCCGACGCCGATCATCTTCCAGTCGAGATTGCCGCCAATCACGCCCTTGGCGAGCGCCGAGATGAGCGTCGCCTGCGGCGCCGGCAGCGGGTTGAGCGCCACCACGCCCACGTTCGGCGCACCCGCGAACCCGTAGGCCTTGGCGAGAAGATTCAGCACCCACGGAATCACCGCCGCGCCGGCCGCCACGCCCACGATGAGCGCGATCTGCTGCCGCCGCGGCGACGCCCCCACGAGTTGGCCCGTCTTGAGGTCCTGCAGGTTGTCGTTGGAGATCGTCGCGCAGGCGAATACGATCGCCGTGACGAACAGTGAGAACGCGACGAGCGCGGGAGCCGACGCCCCCGTCGGCCGCACGGCCATGACGAGCACGGATGCACAGACCACGATCGACAGAATGCCGACGCCGGAAATCGGGCTGTTCGACGCGCCGATGAGCCCCGCCATGTAGCCGCAGATGCCGGCGATGAGAAACCCGACGATCACGACGAACGGCACGGCGATCGCCGTGAGCATTCCCGCATCGGGGGCCAACACCGTGGAGCGCGCGAAGCTGTAGGCCAACCCGCCGGCGATGAGCGCGCATCCCACAGCAAGCCCGATGATCCACGACGGCGACAGATCGCGGTCGCGATCGTCCGCTACCCCCTCGGCGCGCGATGCGGCCAGCGTGCTCACCAGACCGCCCAGCACCGGCTTGGCCAGCGTGGCGAGCGTGTAGACCGCGGCCACGCCGATGGCGCCGGCGCCGATGAAGCGCACCTGCGTGCCCCAGATGGAAGCGGTGTGCGCGGCCAGCGTCACGCCGGCGGGCGTGGGATTCATCGACGTGAGAATCGGCACCGCGATCCCCCACGCGATGACGAGTCCCGCGAGCATCGCCATGCCCACCGACAACCCCACCAGATGACCCGCGCCCACGAGCGCCAGCGACCACGCGACGTCGTACCCGCTCGCCGCCGTCGCCCCGATCGGGAAGAAGCCCGTGAGCCCCCCGGCGGCGATGCGCGTCGCCGTGAGGATGGCCAGGCCCGCCGACGTGGCGGAACCGAGGACCACGGCCACGAGCCCTTCTCGCGCTTCCCCCGTCTCATCCTTCGTCTCGCCGCGCGTGCCGGAGCCCACCCGCAGCACTTCGGCCGCCGCCACTCCCTCGGGATACGGCAGATCCGAGTTGGTGACGAGCGCGCGCCGCAGGGGGATGGTGAACAACACGCCGAGCACGCCGCCGCTCAAGCAGACGAAGAACGACTGCCAGTACGGGAACCCCGTCCACCATCCGATGATGACGAGGCCCGGCAGCACGAAGATGATCGCCGACAGCGTGCCGGCCGCCGAGGCAACGGTCTGCACGATGTTGTTCTCGAGGATCGATGAGTCTTTCACGGCGCTGAGCAGCGCCATCGAGATGACCGCGGCCGGGATGGACGACGCGAACGTGAGGCCCACCTTGAGCCCGAGGTAGATGTTGGCCGCGGTGAACACCGTGGTGATGAGCGCACCGAGGACGAGCCCGCGGAGGGTGAGTTCTTTGGGTTGCATGCGGCCGATGGTCGGGGTGGGCTGAGGCGGGACGGGCGCGGTTCGACCCAACTTGCTAGCGTGTGCGCGGCGGCGCCAGACCGCCGGTCCTCGAGCGGTTCAAGGAGAGGGCCACACCTGCGCCCATCGCTCGCGGCGGGTGACCCATCCGGCCACAACTCCTACCGCGGCGCCGACCGCGCCGAAGATCAGATGGCCGTCCCCGGGCAGGTCGCCGCGACCGTCCAGCGATCCGCAGATGAAGCCGACCACGGCGAACGCCAGCATGTGGTTCTCCGACCCGCGACTCACGTCGAGCCGGACCAGATTCGGCAGCGCGAAGGCCACTGTGTCGGCAACGTGGGCGGGACGAACCCAGAGGCTGTCCCCCCGCTGACCGAGTACGTTCGCCACGACGGTTTGCGTCCCAGGCGGCAGCGCAAACCGGATGCGCGCGTTGGGCGCGAGCGTCACCGCGGCCTGTGCTCGGCCAACGCGGGGCGGCAGCAGCATCGCGGCGGCCAATATCAATACTCGGATGCGCACTTCCGCTCCCTGCCCTTCGGGTGGCCGCGGTCGCCGGTGCTCGCCATGACCCATCCCGGCTTCGGCCAGGCCGGTCGCATCCAAGGTCGCGTATGGACCGTCGCGGTGACTCGGGGAATCCCCGGCTGTCTGTCCGGCATTGCCCCTTCCCCCATATCGGGCTCCGGACCCGGGATCGCCTCCCGGCGCTACCTCGTCAAGACCGGCCCCACCGAAAACACAACACGCCCGCCGCTCCACGGAGCGGCAAGGCGTGTGGTACCAACAACTTGCTTCAGAGCGGGCGACCGGACTCGAACCGGCGACGTCCAGCTTGGGAAGCTGGCATTCTACCAACTGAATTACGCCCGCAGATGGTCCTCAAGTATACCGGCCAAAAACACCCTAAACAAGCCGCCCCCCGAGCGGCTTCATGCCCCGCCGCCACGCTCCATGCCCTTCACCCGCACCCCATCCCGCACCAGATCATTCGGCCGCGCCACCACCGTGTCGCCCGCCGCGAGCCCCGACACCACCTCCACGGCGCTCATCCCCCGGTGGCCCACCACCACTGCCACCGACTCCGCCCGGCCGCCGCGCACGCGAAACACGCGCCACCCGCCATCGGCGGCCACGAGCGCACTGCCGGGCACGCGCAGCACGTCGGCGCCCTGCCACAGCACGATCGACACGCTCACCTGATACGCATCCCCCAGCGCCGCCGGCGCCGACGCGAACGCGCCATGCACATTCACCCGCTGCTCCTGCACACCGAGCGGCGACAGCTTGGTGAATGCCGCGGGTTCGATGCGCGTGACGGTCGCCGTCACCGGCGCCACGCCCTCTCCCACGTGCACGAACATCGGCGCCCCCACCCGCACGCCCTGCGCATCTGATGACAGCACGTCCACCACCACTTCCAGATCGCGCGGATCGCCCACATCCATCAACGCGGTGCCCGCCGGCACCAGCCGATCGTGCTCCTCGAATACGCGCAGCACGCGCCCCGCCACCGGCGAGCGCACCACCACGCGGGAGCCCTCCGGCGCGGACGCCGCGCTCGCGCCCTCCACCCCCGCCCGCGCGCTCGTGCGCTGCGCTTCCGCCGCGGCCACTTCGTCGCGCGCCATCTCCAGCCCCCGTACTCGTGTGTCGCGCAACCGCTCCGCGCTCTCGAGATCGCGGTCCGACACGGCGCCCGACCGGTGCAGTTCCTCTGCCCGTGCGAGCGCCCGCTGCGCCTCGTCCATCGCAAGCTGCGCCACCGCCAGCCCAGACCGCGCCTGCGATACTCCGGCGTCGGCCGCCCGCAACGCCGCCTCGGCCTGGTCGCGCGACCGCGGATCGAGCGGCGCCGCCACCATCGTGAGCAGGGGGTCGCCGCGCGCTACCGAGTCACCCGCCTCGAGCCGCACGGCAAGCAGCCGACCCGACACGGGCGCCGACACGGTCACGTGGTGCAACGCGCGCGTCTGGCCGTCCTCGTCGAGCGTCACGCGCAGTAGCCCCCGCGTGACCACCGCCAGATCGGCCGTCACCGCCGCCGGCCGCGCGAGCCAGAGGCCAACGAGCGCCACCGCCGCCACCGCCGCCGCGCCGATCACGATCTTCCGCGTCTTCCTGGTCATGACTCACTCACCCGTCTTGAGACATTCCACGATGTCGAGCGCGCGAATGCGCTGCCGCATGGCCAACCCCGACGCGCCGAACGCGCCGGCAATCACCGCCGCCGCGAACCCGTACGCCGTCCAACTGACCACCAGCGGAATCCGGAACAGCTCCGTGTTGCCCACGGACGATACCAACGCGCACAGCGCATAGCCCACCCCCACGCCCACCGCCATCCCGGCCACGGTGAGCAGGATCTGCTCCCCGAACACCATCATCGTCACCTCGCGCTTGGAGAAGCCGAGCACGCGCAGGCTGGCCAGCTCGCGCGACCGCTCCGACAGCGAGACCCGGGCGCCGTTGTAAACCACCCCGAACGCGATGATCACGGCGAAGATCACCGCGATGCCGAGCGTCAGCTGGAACGAATCGGCCACCGTGCGCTCGAATCCTGCCAGCGCGGCCGACCGGATGCCGATGCCCACCAGCGCCGGCTGCTCCTTGAGGGTGAGATACAACTCGCCCTCGCGGCGCGGATCCACCGCGAGCAGGGCGCCGGAGATCGCCCGACGCTCGCCGGTGAGCCGGGCCGCGAACTCCAGATCGGCGTACGCGCTGGCGCCGAGCATCTCGTTGGCCACCGCGGATACCGCCACGCGCACCGTGCGGCGCGTGCCCTCGCGCAGCTCCACGGTCAGCGAATCGCCGGGCGCCACGTGCAGCACCTCGGCCAGCTTGGTGGTGAGCAGCACGCCGCTGGACGGCACATGGTGCACGCGCATGTCCTGATCCACGATCTGCCGCAGCTCCGCGCCCGCCGGCAACGCGATCAGCGCCGTGCGCCGCTCCACCGTGCCATGGCGCAGCGCCACGGGCACTATCCGGAGCGGCTCGACGGCCAGCACGCCCGGCAGTCTCCCGAGGGCGTCGATGGCCGTGCGTGGAGCCGCCTCACGGAAGGTGACGCTGATGTCCTCACGCTGCACGTACTGGAACTGCACGTCCTTGATCCGGTCGATGGCGCTGAACGAGAACCGCGAGACCACGAGCATCGCGAATGCGAGCGCGATGCCAGTGACGGCCGCCACGGCCCGCAGCGGCCGGCGCGCCGTATTGCGCGCGACGATCCGCGCCGACGGCGCGAGCCACCGCTGCACGCCCAGCGTCTCGAGCAGCCCGGCCTCGAACCACGCCGGCGCGGGCGGCCGCATTCCTTCGGCGGGCGGGAGTCGCACTGCCGAACGCACGGCGATCGCCGCCCCCGCCACGGCCGCACCGGCCGCGATCAGGCACGCCGCCAGCGCCACCCCCCAGTCGGGGCGGACCGTGGCCACCGGAAAGCGATAGTACCGCGCGTAGATCCCCGCCGTGGCCTCCGCCAGCCGGAACCCGAGCGGCACGCCAACCACGGCGCCGGCGCCCACCGGCGTGAGCGCGAGCAACAGGTAGTGCGCGGCGATCTCGCGGTTGGTATACCCGAACGCCTTGAGCAGCGCGATCTGCCCGCGCTGCGTGGCCACGAGCCGCGACAGCACGACGTTGAGCAGAAACGCCGTGACGCCGAGCAGGATGGCCGGCATGATCACCGCGCCCACGTTGTTCTGCTCGATCTCGTCCGTGAGGAACTTGTGCGATACGTGCTCCGACCGGCCGTAGGCGCCCAGCGCGCCGTAGGGCTCCAGCACCCGGTCCACGGCGTCGATCACGTCCGGCTCCGAGGCGTCGGGCGCGAGCTGCAGCGCCATCGCGTTGAACCCGGTCTCGAGGCCCGTGGCCGAGGCGAGCAGCGCCCGCGGCGTCCAGATCACCCCGAACAGCCGGTTGTCGGGAAAGAGTTCCCCGCCCTGCATCTCGTAGATGTACTCCGGCGAGATCGCGATCCCCACCACGTGCACGCGCTCCCACCGGCCGTTGAGCACGGCGCCCAGCGAATCGCCGGGCACGAGTCGGTTGGCCTGCGCGAATGCCTCGCTGATCAGCACCTCACGCGGCGCGCCCGCCGCCGGCATGCGCCCCACGCGCACGTGCGGCACGTTGAGCAGCGGCTGGCCCGATGCCGGGATCGACACGAACCGCCCGACGGCCGGCTCGGCCAGCCCCGGTACGTCGAGCACCGCCTCGAAGATGATCCTCGGCTCCACCACGCGAACGCCGGGGATCTCCGCGATGCGCCGCGCCACCGACGCCGGGGCGCGCTTGACCAGCACGAACACATCGGCGAAGTGATAGTCGCGGTAGTAGTTGGCCTGCGAATCGGCCAGGAACCCGCGCATGCTGCGCAGCGTCACGAACAGCGCGATCCCCGATACCGCGACCATCGCCACCGCGAGCAGCGGACCGGCCAGCCCCATCACGTCGCGCGCCAGCTTCCGGTTGAGCATCCGCATGCCTCACCACTCCAGCTCGGCGGGGTCGCGCCGGGCCGGGTTCGCCTCGATGGAGGCGATGCGCCCGTTGCGCATGCGCAGCACGCGGTCGGCCATCTGGGCGATGGTCGCGTTGTGGGTGATGATCACGAGCGTGGTGCCCAACTCGCGGTTGGCGCGCGCCAGCGCCTGGAGCACGACGATGCCCGTCTCGGCGTCGAGCGCGCCGGTGGGCTCGTCGCAGAGCAGCACATCGGGCCGCTTGGCGATGGCCCGCGCGATCGCCACCCGCTGCTGCTCGCCCCCCGACATCTGCGACGGGAAGTGGTCCAGGCGCTCGGCCAGCCCCACCAGGCGCAGCGCCTCGACCGCCGGCATGGGCCGCTCCGCGATCTCGGTGACCAGTTCCACGTTCTCACGCGCCGTGAGACTGGGCAGGAGATTATAGAACTGGAATACGAACCCCACGTGTTCGCGGCGGTATCGCGTGAGCGCGGCATCGCCGGCGCCCACCAGCTGGTGGTCGCGGAAGTTCACCTCGCCGCCGCTGGGCGCGTCCAGCCCACCGAGGATGTTGAGCAGCGTGGACTTGCCGCTGCCGGAGGGGCCGAGGATCACCACGACCTCGCCTTCCACCAGGTCGAGGTCCACGCCGGTCAGCGCATGGACGTCGACGTCGCCCATGTGATAGGTCTTGGTGAGACCGCGCGCGTGGAAGAGTCCCGTGCCCATACGCTGCACCGTGCCGGTTCTGTCCGGCAATGTCTGTCGGGCAACGGTGCCCGGAGCGTCGGGGAATGCAGGGTCGGGCCGGTCGCCCGGCGTTCCGGTCGCTGGGCGGGCGGCGGAGCGCCTTGCCGCCGGTCAGATTGTCCCGAATCGCATGGGAGCACACGCGAGTTTCGGCCTCGAGTACATGGACGCCGGATATGGACTCCGATATCTATCAACTATGAATCGCCCGAACCCTCTGCTTCCATCGCCCACGCATCGGCCCCCCGGAGCCGACGCGAACATCGCGACGCGCGAAGCGCCGCACGCGTATGCGCCGCCGCGCCTGACCGTGTTCGGCGACCTCGCGCGGCTCACCACGAAGGTCGGCACGAGGGGCAAGAAGGACGGGGGCGGGCACAACAGGCGCACCGGCTACTAGCGCGTCGTTGCCGTCCCCGCCGTCGGACGGAAAAAGGAACGCCCCGCGCCTGATCGGCGCGGGGCGTTCGGCTCTATATGAGTTCTCTCCAGAGCCAGCGGTCGGGATTGAACCGACGACCGCCCGATTACGAATCGGGTGCTCTACCACTGAGCTACGCTGGCGAAGCGACCGCCAGGCGATCGCCGAACATGCCCTGGCGCGGACTCGAACCGCGACGCCTTGCGGCACCACCCCCTCAAGATGGCGTGTCTACCAATTTCACCACCAGGGCAAACAACTACGGGGCCGACGGGGCTCGAACCCGCGACCTCTCGAGTGACAGTCGAGTGCTCTAACCAAACTGAGCTACGGCCCCCAAACACGACAACACACACCGACACGCTCAGAGCCGTGAGCTGACAGCTGAGAGCTACCTGCACCTGCAAACGATCCGACTGTTCACCGTCCTACTGTCCCACCGCCCTCCCGTCCTACCGTGGTATCGGTAGTCCGATAGCCCGTAGGGGAATCGAACCCCTCTCTGCACCGTGAAAGGGTGCCGTCCTGACCGATAGACGAACGGGCCTCTCGTCCCAACATAGCGGTAACGGGATTCGAACCCGTGTTTGAGCCTTGAGAGGGCTCCGTCCTAGTCCCCTAGACGATACCGCCAAGGCGCGCCGCCACGGCCACCAGGCCCTGACGGTTCTCTTGCTGGAAGCCGCCCGCCCTTCCAGGACCTGCGACCCCCTCCGTCTCCCGTCGTCCTCTCAATCATCGAACAGGCCGGGAGGGACTTGAACCCCCAACCGCTGGTTTTGGAGACCAGTGCTCTACCAGTTGAGCTACCGACCTACATCGCAGCTGCGAGCGATCCGCCATCAGCTGTCGGTCCCCACCCTTCCACACCAACTGCAACCGACAACTCTCAGCGGATTGCCGTGAGCTGCCGTTAGGGTGACTGACGGGAATTGAACCCGCAACCCCCGGAGCCACAGTCCGGTGCTCTAACCAATTGAGCTACAGCCACCATAGTGGACGCTCGCGCGTCCGGTCGCACCACGGTGCGGTACGGCAGACTTCCATTTTAACCGCGGCGCGACACCGTATCAACTGCGCCGCGCTCCCTCTTTACTTCGCGCGTTCCTGGTACTCGCCCGTCGCCGGATTGACCTTCACCTTGTCGCCCGTGCCCACGAATTCGGGCACGTTGATGGTCACGCCGTTCTCGAGCTTGGCCGGCTTGGGCGACGACGTCTTGGTGGCGGTCTTCATCACCGGCGACGTCTCCACCACCTCCAGCACGAGCGAGTTCGGCAGCTTGATGGCCACCGGACGGCCGTCGTAATACTCGGCCACGATCTTCATGCCCGGCTGCATCCAGGGCGCGGCGTCGCCCAACGCCTCGTCGTCCATCTCGAGCTGGTCGTAGTTCTCGGTGTTCATGAAATGGTAGCGGTCGCCACCCTGATACATGAACTCCAACTCGTGCGTTTCCATGGACGCCGGCTCGATCGAATCGGCCGCGCGAAAGCGATGCTCGAAGCCCGACCCAGTGCGCAGGTTCTTGAGCTTGGCCTGCACCATGGCGCGAAGGTTGCCCGGCGTGTGGTGGCGGAACTCCACCACCCGGCACGGCTCGCCTTCGAACACGAGGACCATGCCGCGTCGAATTTGAGTGGCGGGGATCGCCATGAGAAATATCCTTGAGAAGGTGCGAAGAATCCGGAGTTAAACCTAGACAGCCTTTTAATTTACGTTGGTCGCCAGGACCGGGTCAACCTCGCCCGTGAGGCCCCCGCGCCGTGGCGGCCCCGGGGCCGCGATCCCCGGCGGCTGCGCTACCGCTCGCGAGCCAGCTTCTCCAGCGCGCTCACCGCCGGCGGATACCCCGGCTGCACCTGGAGGGCGCGGCGGAATAGGCGCCCCGCCTCGTCGAGCTTGCCCTGCGCGGCTTCCGCGATCCCGTACCGCGTGATCACCTCCGGGTCGTCGGGTACCAGGGCCATGGCCCGAGCAAAGTCCCGCGCCGCCTCGGCCGGACGCCGCGCCAGCAGCATGGCGCGGCCCGCAAAGACCAGCGCGGCCGCATCGTCTCCCGCCATGCTCGCCGCGGTACCGGCCGCCCGTTCAGCGTCATCGGAACGCCCGCTCTGGATGTACGCGAGCGCGAGCAATCCGAATCCGAACCCGGACCCGGCGTCCAGTCGAGTAGCCGTCTCGAGCACCGGCAGCGCGTCACCCGGGCGGTTCTGGTCGAGCAACGCGCCGCCGAGCGAACGCATGACGTCGGCCCGTGTGGGATCCATGGCCGCCGCACGCCGCAGCACGGATTCGGCATCCCGCGGCCGACCGGTGTCCATGTACGCCGCGCCGAGCGATGCCAGATCCTGAACCGCCGGCGTATTCTGCGCCACGCGCTCCAGGTACGGAATGGCGGCCACCGGGTCACCTCGCGCCTCGAGCACGCTCCCCATCATCGCCACGGCATGGGCGTATCCCGCGTCCAAGGCGAGCGCCCGTTCCAGATCGTGCTGTGCGTCGGGCAATCGGTCGCGACTGATCTCCACCGACGCCAGATTGGTCCAGGCCGGGACGTAGCTGGAATCGAGCGCGATGGCCTGCCGGAACTGGGCCTCGGCATCGGCCAGCCTTCGCGGATTCTCTCGCAGGACCGCCGCGCCGTAGTTGTCCCAGGCACGGGGGTTCTGCGGCACCTTCCGTACCGTGTCGTGCCAGAGTTGCTCCGCGTCGGCATACGTGCGGCCGCGCGCGTACGTACCCATGGCCAGCAGCGCCGCCAGCGCAACGACCACCGGCCGCGGATTCCACCCCGCCGCCACGCGCCTGCGCAGCGCCTCGGCGCCGATCACCAACGCCACGACCACAGCCGCCAGCGCCAGATAGATGCGCCGCTCCGCGGCGATCTCCGTGGTGATCGGTACGATACTCGACGACGGCGCGAGCAGCAGAAAGAACCACGCCCCGAGGAATCCCAACCATGGCGCGCGCCGCCAGGCCGCCAGCGACCCGATGCCCAGCACCGCCAGCAGTACCATCCCAGGGATGCCGCGCCACCCGGTCACGGGCAATGCGCCGTAGTCGAGCGTCAGCCCGACGGGCCAGAACGTGAGCCGCAGATAGTGGGCGATCGCCCACGCCTGGCTGTACAGGTACCGGTACCAGGTGATCTCGTAGCCGAACCCCACGGTCGTGGCCCGCGCGCCCCGCACGACGAAGCTCAGCAGCCAGGCCGTGGTGGCGGCCAGCAGCACGTAGAACCACAGGCGTCCGCGCACCGCCACCAGTTGTCGGAACGAGCCGCGTCGGAACGCGCGGTCGTAGAGCACCACGGCCAGCGGCGCCGTGAACATGACTTCTTTGCTGCCCATGCCCAGGAGGCAGACGGCGACGCCCACGGTGTACCACCCAGCCGTTCGCCGCCAGCTGCTCGCGTCCCAGGCGCGGATGGACGCGTATAGCGTTCCCAGATAGCAGAGAGAAACGATCAGCTCGGTACGTTGAATGACGTAGTCGACCGCCTCGGTCTGGATGGGCAGCAGCAGCCAGACGGCAGCCACCGCGCCGGCAATTCCGTCGGCCGAAGCTCGCCACCGGTCGTCGAACGCGCCGGACCCCGTGGTGCGTCGCACCACGCCGAACAGGAGCAGTCCGCAGAGCAGATGGAGCATCACGTTCACGACGTGATAGCCCACCGTCTTGTGCGGGCCGTCGGGATCGGCGCGTTGGTCCACACCCAGCCAGCGGTTCACCGCGTAGTTCAGGGCGAGCGTGTAGCTCACCACCGGCCGCCCGGCGACCGCCGAGCCCTTGGTGGGCAGCGCCATCGTGCCCGCGGGCGGCCAGAGGGTGCGGATGGTGGGGTTGTCCTGGATCGCGGCCGTGTCGTCGAGCACGAACGGGCCGTTGAGGTCGGACGAATAGGCCACGAGGGTGGTGAGCAGGATCAGCCCCACCACCCACCACGTCACCGGACGGACAGCGAACGCGACACGTCTCGGTGAGGGAGCGGCTCCGGACAACCCACCGGATGAGCGCCGCTTGCGTCGGCTCACCGCGCTGCCATCTCCCGCAACACCGGTTCCAGCCCTCGCCACACGTTCCGGGCCACGATCTGCTCGCCGGCGTCGTTGGGGTGCAGGCCGTCGCCCTGCACGAGCGCCGGATGCCCGGCCACGCTGTCGAGCAGGAACGGGAGCAGAACCAGCCCGTTGCGCTGTGCGAGCAGTGGATACGTCTCGTGGAATGCTCGCGTGTAGCGCTGGCCGAGATTGGGAAGCGCTTCCATCTGCACGAGCACGATCCGCGCCTGCGGACGCACCCGGCGCACGGTGTCGATGATCGCCTGGATGTTCGCGCGCGTCTCGGAGACCGGGGTGCCGCGCAGGCCATCGTTCGCTCCAGTCTCCAGCACCATGACGTCGAACGGCTGGCGGAGCAGCCAGTCCATGCGCCGCAGCGCCCCAGCCGACGTCTCACCGCTCACGCCGGCGTTGATGGCGCGAAATGGCAGGCCCGCCGAATCGATCTTGCGCTGGATGAGTTCGGGGTAAGCGCTGTCGGGCTCGAGACCGAGGCCCGCCGTGAGGCTGGTGCCCACGAACAACACGGTGTGCCGATCGCGCGCGCGCGCGCGGGCGGCCGTGTCCGTGGCCACCGCCGCGAGTCCGGTCCTGCTGCTATCCTTCGTTTGCGCGGGTTCGCCGCGGCCGGCTCCGCTATTGCAGGCCGCCAGCGCCGCGAGTCCGCCCAATCTCCACGCCAACCAACGCAATCGCATGCTCGTTGCCCGCCAACTCACCAAGGAATACCGTGTCGGTGAGCGTCTGCTCACCGTGTTGCGCGACGTCTCGTTCTCGATCCCGCAGGGTACGTTCGTAGCCGTCGTCGGCCCGTCGGGCAGCGGCAAGACGACGCTGCTCGGCCTGCTCGCCGGGCTCGACACGCCGTCGCGCGGGACGGTGCTGCTCGACGACGCCGACCTGGGCGCGATGGACGAAGACCAGCGCGCGCGGCTGCGTGGGGAGAAAGTTGGCTTCGTGTTCCAGAGCTTTCAATTGATTCCCACGCTCACCGCTATCGAGAATGTACAGGTTCCGCTCGAACTGCGCGGCGATGCAGGCGCCGCGGAGCGGGCCCGCGAACTGCTGGCGCGGGTAGGGCTGGGTGATCGACTGGACCACTTTCCCACCGAACTTTCGGGGGGCGAGCAGCAGCGGGTGGCGATCGCGCGGGCTTTTTCCAACGAGCCGCGCATCCTGTTCGCCGACGAGCCCACGGGCAATCTGGACAGCGACACCGGGCAGCGCATCGTGGAGCTGTTGGAACAGTTGAACCGCGAGTCGGGGGCGACGATCGTGCTCGTGACGCACGACGCGGCTCTCGCGGCCCGGGCCAGCCGGATCATTCGCCTGAGCGACGGCGTGGTCGTGCAGGACGCCGGGACGCCGGCCACGGGCGCGGCGTGAGCGCATCGTTCTCGCGACTCGCCGCCGTCGCGTGGCGCGAGAGCCGCACGGCCCGCCGGCGGCTGCTGCTGTACATGTCGTCGATCACGCTGGGCGTGGCGGCGCTGGTGGCGATCGACTCGTTCGCCGAGAACGTCACGCAGTCGGTGCACGACCAGTCGCGGGCGCTGCTCGGCGGCGACCTGTCGCTCACCAGCAACGCCGCGTTCCCGGCGCCCGTGAACACGCTGTTCGATTCGCTGAGCACCCACGGCACGGCCGTGGCGCGCCAGACGAGCTTCGCGTCGATGGCGCTCGTGGTGCGCACCGGGCTCACGCGCCTTTCGCAGGTACGTGCCGTGACCCCTGGATATCCGTTCTACGGCCAGATCGAGACCGACCCGGTGTCGGCCTGGAGCACGCTGCAGGACGGACCACACGCCATCGTGGACGCGTCGCTGCTCGTGGCGCTCAACGCCAAGATCGGCGACTCCCTGTCGCTCGGAACGACCCGATTTCTGATCACCGGCACGCTGACCAGCGTGCCCGGAGAGATTGCGGTGACGGCGGCCATCGGGCCGCGTATCTACATCCCCGCCAGGTACCTCGGCGAGACCGGATTGCTGGTGTTCGGCAGCCGCGCGGACTACGAAGCGCTGGTCAAGCTGCCGGCCAACGTGACGCCAGAGGAGTTCGAGGGGCGCACCGCACGCGTGCTTTCCAGGAACCGCGTGCGCGTGCACACGGCGGCCGAGAACGAGTACAACCTGAGCAACGACATCGACCAACTGCGCAATTTTCTCAGCGTGGTGGGCCTGGTGGCGCTGCTGCTCGGCGGCATCGGCGTGGCGAGCGGGGTACACGCCTTCGTGATGCGCAAGATCGACACGGTGGCCATTCTGCGCTGTTTGGGAGCGACGAGTTCGCAGGTGCTGGTGATTTACGTGTTGCAGGCGGCCGCGATGGGGCTGGTGGGGGCCGCGGGCGGCGTCGTGCTGGGCGTGGCGCTCCAGTTCGCCATGCCGCACGTGATCGGCGACTTCCTGCCGGTGAGCGTGAATGTGCAGCTGGCGCCGGCGGCGCTGCTCAGCGGGTTGGCGATCGGCGTATGGGTGGCGCTGGTGTTCGCGCTGCGGCCACTGCTCGCGCTGCGCGGGGTGTCGCCGCTGCAGGCCTTGCGCCGCGATGCCGACGACGCGGTGATGCGCCGCGCGCGGCACGACAGCGCGACCTATGTCGTCTCGTTCGCCATCGTGGCCAGCGTATTCGCGATCGCGCTCGAGCGTGCCGAGCGGCTGCGCGACGGGATCGGGTTCAGCGTCGCCATCCTGGTCGCCGTGGGGACGCTGTGGGTGGTGGCGGCGCTGGTCACCGCGGTGGCGCGCCGAGTGGTGCGCCCGCGTTGGCCGTTCGTGCTCCGTCACGGGGTGGCCAGCCTGTACCGGCCCGGCAACCAGACGCGGTCGGTGGTGCTCTCCCTGGGCTTCGGCGTGTTCCTCGTGAGCACGCTGTACCAGGCGCAGAAGAACCTGCTGGGCCAACTGAACCTGCGCATCGACCAGGTGCGGGCCAACGTCGTGTTCTTCGACGTCCAGGGCGACGAAGCGCCGGGCGTGGACTCGATCATCCAGGCCGGCCACTACACCATCGAGCAGAAAGTGCCGATCGTGACGATGCGCATCGCGTCGATCAATGGCGAGACACCCGACCAGTTGCTGGCCGACACCCTGCCCGCGCGCCCCACGCTGCCGGCGACCGCCGACTCGCAGGCGGCGGGCGGACAGGGGGGGCGCGGCGGCCTGTTCGGCGGGCGGGGCGGACGTGGCGGGGTTGGCAACGGCGGCCCGCGACGGCGTCCGCGGTGGGCGCTGCAGCGCGAATACCGGTCCACGTATCGTGATTCACTCGACCCCACCGAGAAGCTGGTGGCGGGCACGTGGTTCGACGCCGTGAAGGACACGATGCCACAGGTGTCGCTCGACGCCAGGCTGGCCGACGAGTTGGGCGTGGTGGTGGGCGATACCATCACCTGGAACGTGCAGGGCGTGCAGGTGCGCACCCGCGTGACCAGCCTGCGCGAGGTGGCGTGGGCCCGATTCCAGCCCAACTTCTTCGTGGTGTTCCAACCCAAGGCCCTGCTGCACGCACCCAAGCAGTTCGTGTTCCTGGCTTACGGCCCCACGCCCCGCGACGTGGCGATCATGCAGCGCGACGTGGTGCTCAAGTACCCCAACGTCTCGAGCCTCGATCTCTCGCTCGTGCAGCGCACGGTGGCCGACGTGCTCGACCGGGTGACCACGGCCATCCGGTTCATGGCGCTGGTCAGCTTACTGCTCGGCGTGCCCGTGCTGTTCAGCGCCGTCGCGGCCACGCGCCGCGAGCGGCTGCGGGAGGGCGTGCTGTTCAAGACCCTGGGCGCCACCCGGCGCCAGATCGGCCGCATCATGCTGGCCGAGTACGCCCTGCTCGGCGCGCTCGGCAGCCTGGCCGGCGTGCTGCTCTCGGTGGGCGGGGCGTGGGCGCTCATGCACTTCATATTCCAGACGCCCTTTCACCCGGCGGTCTGGCCCGCGCTGCTGGTGAGCCTCGGCATGACGGTGCTGGCCGTGGCGATCGGAATGCTGACCAGTCGCGAGGTGTTTGCGTCTACGCCAATGGCGGCGCTCAGGGAAAGCTGACGGCTCGAACGGGAGGCCTGAGGCCGAGTGGCGTTGGCTGCTGATTTCGCTCGGCCAGTTCTCAGCCGCCCGCCGCCAGCAGTCTCGCGATCGCCTTGAACAGAATGTGCTCGTCGACGATCGGCTTGGTGACGTAGTCGTCGAATCCCGCGGCGAGGTACTTCTCGCGATCACCTGCCATGGCGTGGGCGGTGAGCGCGATCACCGGCAGGCTGGCCAGCGTCCGGTCGGCCCGGATGCGCGCCAGGATCTCCAGCCCGTCCATCACGGGCAATGAGATATCGAGGAGCACGAGGTCGGGACGCGCCACCGCGAACGCGGCCAATGCGTCGGGGCCGTTGTCGAACTCCACGACCTCGAACGTTCCCATCAGGATGGCCTGGAGCAGCAACCGGTTGTCGGGGTTGTCCTCGACCACGGCGAGTCGCGCCATCACGTGCCTCCGTTGCGGGCGTCGCGCAGCCACCGCGCGGCCGCCTCGAATGCGTCGCTGAGGTCGGGCAGCATCGCGGCCACGGCCGCGACGTCGCCCTCCGCGGCAAGCCGTTCCCCGCGCTCGCACACGGCCTGCAGCGCCACTGCCCCCATCTGACCCGACGACGACTTGAGCGAGTGCAGCGCGCCCCGCGCGGTGGAGGCGTCGCCCTGCGCGATCGCCGCCCGCACCGTTTCGAGCCGCGGCGGGGCGCCGGCGAGCAGCAGATCGATCATCTCGTGGAGCAGCGGGTCACCGCCGAATTTGCGTATCCGGGCAATCGCGTCGGGATCAAACGTGGGGACCATGGAGGGTATGGACGCGACTCACATCGGTCGGCGTACGGCGTTCTGCACCACGCCGGCAAAACGCCCCCAATCGACCGGTGCGCCGAGGTCGTGCGACGTGATGCCGTTTCCGCTCGTCGTGCCCCCCAGTGGCAGATCGGCAACGGCATCGATCGGGGGCGCGCCCTGGCCGCTGGCCGAGGGGAGCAGTTCCTGGCGCCGCGGCATCGCCAATTGGAGCATCGACGCCTCGCTCACCAGGAACGAGAACTCCACGCCCTCGTGCATGAGTTGGGCTGCCGAGTCGGCGTCGGGGGCCTCCGACACGCGGAAGCCGCCGCCCTCGAGCAAGGCGCGCGCCATGCGCCGCCACGCCGGATCCGGATTGAGGATCAGGATGCCCGCTGTACCGGTGACGGCTATCTCGTCGTCGAGTTGGTCGCCGAGCACGCGCTCGATCTCCTGAAGTGTCGTCTCGCCGCGTCGCACCCGGGCAACGGCCACGTCGCGCAGCGGCGCCATCCCGGCGGCAATCGCCGCGCGCTGGAGTTGCTGCGCCGTGGCGCCGGCGGCGATCATATCGGCGATGCTCGGCGCGACGATGGCGACTTCGATGAGCGGCAGACGGCCCCGATAGCCGGTGTTCCCGCACCGCTTGCACCCGGCGGCCCGCGACAGCGGGAGCACGCCGAACTGTGCCGAGAGCCGCTCCTCCTCTTCGGTCAGGGAGCCGAGCAGCGGCTGCGCGCAATCGGGACACACCCGCCGCACGAGGCGCTGCGCCAGACAGCCGCGTAGACAGGTGGCGATGGTCTGGCGGTCGAGACCCAGATCGGCCAGGCGCGCGACGGCGCTCATCGAGTCGTTGGTGTGCAGCGTGGCGAGCACGAGGTGGCCCGTCAGGGCCGCCTGGGCCGCCACTTCGGCCGTTTCGAGATCGCGGATCTCACCCACGAAGATCACGTCGGGGTCCTGGCGCAGGATGGCCCGCAGCGAGCTGGCGAACGTCACCCCGCGCTTGGTCTCCACCTGGATCTGCGTGATGCCGGGCAGCTCGTACTCGATCGGGTCCTCGACCGTCATGATGTTCACGTGGCCGGTCGCGATCTCCTTGATCGCCGAGTACAGCGTGGTCGTCTTCCCCGAGCCAGTGGGGCCCGTGACGATCACGATGCCGTCGCGACAAGCCAGCAACTGCCGCAGCCGCGCCAACTCGCGGGGCGTGATGCCCACCTCTTCGAGGCGGCGCGCGTTCTCCGGACGCAGCACGCGAATCACCGCCTTCTCGGCGTCGCGCGTCGGCACCGTGGAGATACGCAAATCGTAATTGCGGCCCTCGATCGACACCTTGGCGCGGCCGTCCTGGGCCACGAGGCGGTTGGCGATGTCCATGCGCCCCAGCACCTTGATCCGCGACACGACCCGGTTGAGCGCCGCCATCGGCAGGTGCATGTGCTGGCGCATCACGCCGTCGATGCGGAACCGCACGCTGCCCCCCTTGGGGCCGGGCTCGATGTGCACGTCGCTCACGCCGTGCATCACGGCGTCGCGCAGGATCAGGTTGGTGAGTTTGACGACGGGGCCGGTCTCGACCTCGGTCAGATCCACCGCCTCCGGTTCCAACTCGTCGACCACCTTCACGGCGTCGGCGATCTGGGAGTCGACCGTGGTGAGGAGATTCTCCACCATGCGGTCGGCCGAGTAGCCGGAGAGCAGCGCGTCTTCGATCAGGGTCGGCGGCGCGAGTTCGAAGATCGGGCGGCGCCCGGAGGCGAACCCGATGGCATGTTCGACTTCGATGTCGCTCGGGTCGGCCGTCGCCACGTAGATGTGACGCTCGTTCTCGCGCAGCGGGAAGACGTGGTACCGACGCGCGAGCCGCTCGGGCAGCAGCGCCAGCGCGCCAGGATCGGTGCGCTCGAATTCGGCCACTCGCAGCCCGAACTGCGACGCGATGCGCGAGGCCAGGTCGGTAGGCGACAGACCCAGGGTACGCGACGCGATGTCCCACGCCTCGATATTCTCCACGTCTCCGGGAATCGAGAGGGACGATGCCCCTGCCAGCCCTGCCCGCGCTACCGCGCCTTCAAGCCAATGCATTCGAGAGTGACTCCCCATGCCCAGAATCGGCTTCGATTCTGGCCGAAAGACCATTGGTCAGTCGCGTGCCGACAACCGCCTCGGCGCCGATCATGACCGTTATATAATAGTTGTTGCAACGGCGCCGATTGAGTGATCCACGTTACAGACGCATAACTCGCGTCAGCGCAACGCGATAGCTACGCGGAGCGGTTGCGAGGTGGCACCGATCAGGGCCCCGTAGCCCAACTGGCCAGACTGCGCCAGCCCCCAACAATAGATGTTGGTGTCGGTCGTGACCCCGCACGCGTGGTTGCCGAGCCCCGTGCTCACGCTCGTGAACTGCCGCCATCCGATGACCTGCACCGGCACTTCGGCGCAAGGGAGCGATTGCGTTCCGCACCGCGCCGACAGCGCGCTCGGCGAAACGCCGAGTTGGCCGAACGAATCATTGCCCCAGCAGTACGCGTCGTGGCTGGCGGTCACCGCGCAGGTCTGGATGATGCCGGCGGACACTTCCGTGAACTGCAGGCCGCCGCTCACGGGGACGGGAGTGACGCTGCCCTCGGTGGTCCCATCACCCATTTCGCCGTGCGGGTTGGCCTCCCAGCAGTACGCCGCCTGATCGCTCACGCCGCACGTCGTGAACGAGCCCACGCTGAGCGCCTGCAGCGCGGGAGCGCCCGGCACCGCTTCGGGCAGGAGTTGCGCGCGCGCATACTCGAGTCCCTGGCTGCGATACAGCCAGATGTTGCCCCAGCAGAGAACGGTGTTGGCCACCGTCACGCCGCAGGTACGCGCCTCGCCGGCCGAGATCTGGACGAATTGCGCGCCCGCAGCGACGGGGGTGGGCGCGGAGCGCGGAACGATGTCCCCCGTGCCGAGCTGGCCGCGGTCGTTGTCGCCCCAGCAGTACGCGATGCCGTTGGTGCCGATGGCACAGGTGTGGGAGAATCCCGCCGAGATCGATTTGAAGGTGAGCCCGCCAAGCACCGGCTCAGGCACGGGCGCGTCCGCGGCCGCCACGCCCACCGCCCCCGAAGCGTTGTTTCCCCAGCAATAGGCGGTGGAGTCGGCGGCGATGGCGCAGGTATGCTCCGCGCCCGCGCTGATCGAGCGAAACGTGAGCGAGGTCGCTACGGGCTCGGCGGAGAGCGAGCAGGCGCCGCCTGCCGTGGTGTCGCAGGTCGCGGATGGCGGGTGTCCGAGTTGATCGTGCGCGTCCGATCCCCAGCAATACGCGCGGCCCGCCACGGTGAGGGCGCAGGTGTGGTCGAGCCCGGCGCTCACCGAAGCAAAGCCGTCGGCGCCCGTCTCGTCGAGCGTGGGCACCGTGGGGAGCCGGCTGGTATCGGCGGAGCTGCATGCCGCCAGCGCGACTGCGAGCACGGCGCAGGCCAGACGTCGCATGTCAGTCGGCCCGGCGCGCACGGATCTGGCGCAGCACGCCGCGCAACACGCGCGCCAAGTCGCCCCCGAGGGCCGGGCCCTTGGCGAGCACGGTGACCGTGTCGCGCTGGAGCACCTTCTGCTCGGCGTCGGAGAGCGACTTGGCGGTGATCACCACCACCGGCGTCTCGCGGTAGCGTTCGGTGCGCCGAATGCGCCGCAGGAATTCCAGCCCGTCAACGCCCGGTAGTACGACATCGAGCAGAATGAGATCGGCGTGGAACGACTGGAGCTTGGCGAGCGCGTCGACGGCCGTCGGGGCCGATTCGACCTCGAGGCCGGGAAAGCCCGCCAGGTGGGCTTCGATCAAGCGGTGGGAATCGTCGGAATCCTCCACCACGAGCACGCGCGCCGGACGCGCGTTGAGCGCGCGATCGATCGCTTCGGCCAACGTATCGCGCGCGATGGGCTTGTTGAACACGTCCACCGCACCGGCCAGGCGGCCTTGGTACTCCGACGCCACCACGCTCACCACGATCACTGGTGTCTGCGCGATCGAGGGATGCGCCTTCAGGCGCTGCAGCGTATCGGACCCGTCCATCTCGGGCATGAGCAGGTCGAGTACGATCAGGTCCGGACGGCGGTCGAGGGCCGTCGAGATCCCCGCCTCACCCGATGCCGCGGTGAGCACTCGGCTTCCCGATTCCTCGGCAATCTGCGAAAGCAGCACGCGCGAGTCTTCGCTGTCGTCGATGATGAGCACGAGAGGCGCGTCGGCGTGCGTCGAGGGCGTGAGGCGACGCGGCACGGGCTGGCGTATTCCTCTCCCACCCCCCGCCCCCGGCCCAGCCCCACGCGACGGTCCCGGCGCCACGTGCCGCGCAACCACCGGGGCGCCAGGGGTGACGTAGATGCTGAACGTCGAGCCCACTTCCTCCTCACTCACCACGCCCAAGCGGTACCCCAACCGCTCACACATCGACCTGGCGATGGCGAGCCCGAGGCCGGTGCCGCCGAACCGGCGCTGGACGGAACTGTCGGCCTGTTCGAACGCCTCGAAGATCCGGCCCACGCGGTCGGGGGCGATGCCGACGCCGTTGTCGATCACGTCGAGCCGCTGCAGCGCGCCCGCGGGGTGGTCGGTGATGGCCCGCACCACGACCCGCCCACCCTGCGTGAACTTCACGGCGTTGGCGATCAAGTTGAGGAGCACCTGGCGCAGTTTGTCGGGGTCGGTGCGCAGAGGCTCGATCTCGTCGGGCCGTTCGACTTCGACCAGCGGCGACTCGGTTCCGCGAGGCGAGAACTGGGCCACGGTCTCGTCGAGCAGTCGTGCCACATCGATCGTCTGGAGCACCACGTCCATGCGACCGGACTCCACTTTGGAGAGGTCGAGGATGTCGTTGATGATCTCGAGCAGATGCGTGCCGTTGGCGCGGATGCGCTCCACGTAGGAGCGGGCGGTTTCGTCGATGGCGCCCGGACCGGGCTTGAGCAAGACGTTGGAGAATCCGATCACCGAATTGAGCGGCGTCCGCAGTTCGTGGCTCATACGGGCGAGGAACTCGCTCTTCGCGGCGCTGGCCGCGTGGGCCTGCTCCAGGGCCTGCACGAGTTCGGCATCCAACCGCTCTCGCTCGCGGATGTCGCGGCCAATCGTGATCACGGCCAGGGCGGCCACCGCACAGGCGACGATGAAGCCGAACAGGAGGACCGTCGTGGCCAACTGTTCCTCGGCGCGCTCCTCCCGGAGGCGGCGGTCGAGTAGCGCGCGCTCGGCGCGCGTCATGCGCGAGATCTGCTGGCGGATGGAGGTCGAGAGCAGTACGCTGGCGTCGTCGGCCACGGTGTCGCGGCCCACCGCGGCGCGGCTGCTGTCGTACAACGCGAGGACGCGCCCCATAAGGGCCATCTTCTGCCCCACGGAATCGGCGAGGATGTCGGCGCGCGCGCCCTGCGCCGGGTCGTCGGGCTCAAAGCGGCGCAGTCCCGCCAAGTCGCCGCGCACGCGCTGCGCGGCATCGTCATACGGGCCGCGAAACGCCGGGCGGTCGGTGAGTAGCAGCCCTCGCACCGCCGACTCGGCGTCCAGGACGTCACCCTCCAGCACCCCCAGCATCTGGATGGCGTCGTAGGTACGGCGCACCCGCACAGATGCCTCGGCCGACGCGCGCAGCCCGCGGTACGACTCACCGCCGATCACCGCGAGGATCAGCGCCGCGGTGGCAAAGCTGAACAGCGCCTTTCGGGGGATGGAAAGCGTAATCACGCTGCCAATATATCTTTAAGGATGCACCGGCGCTCGAAAGAACGCGGCTTCAAGCCGTACCTCATCTTCGGCATCGTGGCCGCAACCGTCGAGATGGCCATCATTCTCTGGCTGATGTACCACTAGGGGTTCGGCTGGCCGCGACCGCGCATGCCACGCCCCAGCCGGAGGTCGAACTGGTGGCAGCGCTGGGTGGCCGCCGCATCGCCGTTGGCGGTGTTGGAGCATGCGGTCATCGCCTGTTGCGCCATCCCGCGGAGCTGCTGCGCCACGGGGAACGGCATCCGTCCGGTTGGCATGATGTCCCGCAGCGTCTTCACTTCGCCCTGGGCTTCACGCAACTCGATGTTCGCGAGATTCGCGCGCCCGTTGGAGACGTACCGGCCGGCCGCCTGCATGTGGCTGCGAATCTCCTTGAGCGCACGGTTGATCCCTGCGCGATCGGCCGAATCCACCACCGAGGCCGCGGCGTTGGGGTGGCGGGTTTGGGTCAGGGATTCAGCCGGAGCGGCAGGGAGCGTGTCTCGGGCCGCAGCCGGTGGGCGCGACGTGGTGGCCGCGGCCACCCGCGGTGGCTGCGCGACGTGGTGCGCCGCCAGGTGCGTGACCTGCGGTGTGATGATCTTCGCCACCGGCGGTGCCGGAGCCGTGTTCGGCGGCGGGCTTGCGGTGTCCACAGCGCCGTTCGCCGAACCCACGGTGTCTCGCGCCGTGACGGCGGTGGACACGGGGGTGCGGCGCTGCCACGCATTCAGCACGGTATAGCCACCGCCGAGCACGAGCACCACAGCTGCCGCAATCCAGAGGCCGCGCGACGCCGGCTTGGACTGGTTGGCGGGCAGGACGCGGGTGCGACCCGGACCGGCGGGCTTGACCGAAGCTGGCGACCGCTTGTCCGGTGTAGCGGCGAGTGCCGGGGTCGGCCGAACGGGCACGGCCACGCGCACCGTCCGCTCGGGATCGTCGAGGGGCGTGCCAGCCGCCGCTTCGACCACCGCGCGCCCAAAATCGGCGACGCTCGCGTAGCGCCGGTCGGGCTCCGGATCGAGCGCCCGGTCGAGCGCGGCCTGAAGTGGCGCCGGCCAGGCGATGCCGGGGCGCACGGCGGTAAGGCTGGCGGGACGTGACGTGAGCCGCCGGACGAGCGTTTCCTTGGACGTCAGCTTGGGATACGGCAGGTCGCCGGTGAGCATGTTGAACAGGACGAGCCCCAGCGAATAGATGTCGGTGCGTTGATCCAACTTCTCGCCGGCCAGTTGCTCGGGGCTCATGTACTCGGGGGTGCCGAGGGACACACCCGCGGTGGTCACCGTCTGGCCACCGCCCTCGCCCGGTGTTGCGACCGACTTGGCGATGCCGAAGTCCACGACCTTCACCCAGTCGCTGCCGTCGATCTGGCGCGCGAGCATGATGTTGTCGGGCTTGAGGTCGCGGTGGATGATTCCGAGGTGGTGCGCAGCGCTGAGGGCGTCGGTGGCTCCCTTGATGATTTGCGCGGCGCGAGCGATGGGCAGTGGTCCATCGCGCTGGACCAGGGCGTGAAGGCTCTCGCCTTCCACGAATTCCATGGCCAGGTACAGCAGCCCGTCGGGCGTCTCGCCAAAGTCGTAGATGGCGGCGACGTTCGGGTGGTTGATGCGGCTGGCGTTGGCCGCTTCACGGTTGAACCGCGTGATGGCATCGGCGGTGGCCGCGAGCGTGGGGCTCATGACCTTGAGCGCGCTCTTGCGACCCATGCGGACGTGTTCGGCGACGTACACCCGGCCCATGCCGCCCTCACCAATGAGGGAGGTGACGTGGTAGCGGTCTGCGATGATCCGGCCAATGAGCGGATCGTCCGACGACTCGGCGCGCAGAGGACTGCCGTCGTTCGGACAGAATTTCTGCTCGGGCCCGTACTCGGCGCCGCACTGGGTGCAGATCTTCTTGATGCTCATGTCTTCAATGACAGTTGGGTGCGCCCCCGCGTCACCAGGTGCGGCGCGAGGGATCGTCCGCGGGGCGTCCCGCCCTCGGGAACCGCGCGGGCTTTCGCCCCGGCGTTCCCCAGGGTAACATCCGCGCGCAACCCGCTCCGAGGTCGAAATGGCTGTGCGTTCCAGATGGGTGCTCGTTGTGCTGCTCGCGGCCGGCGCCGAGCGCGCCCGGGCCCAGGAGTACCCACTGGCCCCACTGATCGCCCGCCTGCCGGGCAGCACCCGGGCGTTGGCCATGGCCAACGCCGACATGGGCGGCCGCGAAAGCGACGTGATCTTCTACAATCCCGCCCAGTTGGCCGTGGCCCACGGATCGGACGCCTCGGCGGAGCTCTACACCCACGGAGACCTGCTGGCGACGTTGTCTACCGAGACGGGTCTGGCTGGCGGCGCCCTAGGAGTCGGGGTGCAGTCTCTCACGTTCTCGAGCGCCTCGGATACGTACGCGTCACCCACCGAGCTGGGCACACGCGGCCCGCTGGCATCGTCCGGGCTGATCCTGGCCGCGGGGTACGCCCATTCGCTTTTCGGGTTTCGGGCGGGCGCCAACGTCAAGGTGCTGCAGCAGCAGATCGGCAGCGCAAGCGACACGCGCGCCGCGTTGGATGCCGGCCTGTCGTACGATCTCTGGCGTGGTACGGCCGGGCTGAGCGTGCAGAACGTGGGGCCCGATCTGCGGACGTTCAACGGCCACGTGTCGCAGCCCACGCAGGCCAACCTTGGGTTCTCCTCGGGCCGGTACGAGGCGGGTCCGCTGGATCTGAGCGCCGCGGCCACGGGCTCGGTGCTGCGCGGCCGGACGTTCGTGGCGGGGGGCGGCGGCGAGGTCTCGTACAGCTGGCTGGACGGCTACGCCGTCTCGGCGCGGGCCGGCGTGCGGCGGGCCGCCGAGGGCGAGGGCCCATGGACGGCGGGGGTGGGGATCTCGGCCGATCGGTTCGAACTCGACTACGCGTTCGAGTCGCGGGCCGGGCGGCCGGGCGCTCACCGCATCGGAATCCACATCCGGTGAGCACACGCTTCTCGATGGGCGCCGTCGTGGCGCTGCTGGTCGCGGGGCTTGGCGGCTGCACCCAGTCGCTCAAGCTCTCGGCCGACGATTCGGGCACCGTGCTGGCCCGGCAGCTGATCACGGCGCCCAACCCCGGCGAACCGGGCCCGTACCGCGTACGCTACCTCACCTACGGAAGCGGCACCGACGAGCGGCGGGCCGCGTATCGCGATTCGGTCGCGATCAGGACGCGCGCCGTGGACGCGTCGCCATTCGTGAAGATGTCGCCGCAGCAGGCCAAGGACCGGAAGGCGCTCTGGGGGTTCGACATCAAGCACGCGCCGCTGAATGCCCGCGTCTGGTACCCCGAAGGCCCGGGCCCATTTCCCCTGGTCGTGATCGCGCATGGCAACCACGATCCGACCGACTATTCCGACCCCGGGTACGCGTATCTGGGGCAGCTGCTGGCGTCGCGTGGATTCATTCTGGCGTCGATCGACGAGAACTACGTCAACGGCAGCTTGCGCGGCGAGAATGCCGGCCGCGCGTGGATCATGCTGGAGCACCTCGAGGCGTGGCGCGCCTTTACCGACAGCGCCGGCAATCCGTTCTACCACAAGGTGGACTGGAACGAGATCGGGATCATGGGACACTCGCGCGGCGGCGGCGCGGTGTCGCACGCCGTGCAGTTCAACGGCCTGGCACGTTTCCCCGACGATGCCAATGTGAAGTTCAACTTTCACTTCCACATCAACGCCGTGGTGGCGATCGCGCCGGTGGACGGGCAGTACAAGCCGGCGGGGAAGCTCGAGCCGATCGAGAACGTGAACTTTCTGGTAATTCATGGCTCGCACGACGGCGACGTATCGGAGTTCATGGGGATCCGGCCCTACGACCGGCTGCGGTTCACCGACGGGGGTTTCCATTTCAAGTCGGCCTGGTACGTGTACCGGGCCAACCACGGCCAGTGGAACACCGTGTGGAACAACCACGACAACGGGCCGCGCAGCGCCAACCGCCTGGATCTGCGCGCGCTGCTCACGCCCGAACAGCAGCGCCAGTTCGGCAAGGTGGTGATCGGCGGATTCCTGGAAGCCACCCTGCACCATCGCACGGAATACCTGCCGATGTTCCGTGACCAGCGTACGATCGGCCACTGGCTGCCCAGGACGATGTACATCACGCGGTTCCAGGAGAGCAGCTTCCGTCTGCTGGCCAACTACGACGAAGACGTGGATGTCACCACGGGGTCCGTGCCCGGCGTGACGATCAGCGGCGACAGCCTGGCCAAGTGGTACGAAGCACCCATTCCCCTGCGGTTCCCGAACGACGAGCAGAACACCAACGCCGCGTGGCTCGGCTGGAACGACCGCATCGCCGGCCCGGACACGGCGGCGCGCGGACGGCCGGCATCGTACACGTTCACGCTGTCCGACTCACTCGTCTCGTCGCTGCACGTGGGCGACAGCACGTCGGTGATGATGTCCATCGCACCGACGCGCGAGATGCCGGGGCCGCGCCGGGCGCCCGGGGACAGCGCGGGCAGGGATCGCGCGCGCCATGACGCCAGGGCGCCCATCGTGCACGACGACTCCGTACCGATGGACCTGACGGTGGAGTTGGTGGACGCCGATGGGCACCGGGCCCGCCTGCCGCTGTCGCTGTTCGGTCCGGTGCGGCGTCCGCTGGAGACGCACGTGCTCCGGCGGGCAGATCGCGAGAAAACGGAATTTCGCAATCCGTACGAGATCGTGCCGCAGACGTATCCCATGCCGCTCGCGGCGTTCGTGAAGGTGGCGCCGCAGTTCGAGCCGGCCAGGCTTCGCACCATACGGCTTCTGTTCGACCGCACGCCGTCGGGCACGATCGTGCTCGACGATGTGGGGCTGGCGAACATGGATCCGGCGTTCCTGCCGCCGGGCCCGTAGGCGCGGTCAGGCCGCGGGAGCGCGGAGCAGCAGCGAGCGGATGCGTTCGAGGAGCGTGAGGGCGCTGAACGGCTTCTGGAGGATCGGCGCTTCGGGGTCGTCCAGCGTGTGGCGGAGCGCCTCCTCGTCGACGTAGCCCGACATCAGGGCGATCACTGCCTCGGGGCGCTCGGCCGCGAAGGCGCGGGCCAGTTCGCCGCCGTTCATACGCGGCATCATCACGTCGGTGAGCAGGAGGTCGATGTCGCCCGCGTGGTGCCGCGCCACATCGAGTGCCTCGATGCCGTCGCGCGCCGTGAGCACGGTGTATCCCTCGTCGCGCAGGATGCGCTCGGCGAGGGCGCGCACGCCCTCGCTGTCTTCGGCGATGAGGATCGTACCCGTGCCACCCCGCACGACGCGCGAACGGGGCGGCGCCGGCCGCGCCGCCTGGGAGGCACCCGGGGTGGACGGCAGGTGGATGGCGATCGTGGCCCCCTGGCCTGGTGCGCTGTCGACGGTGATGAACCCACCGCTCTGCGTGACGATGCCGTAGACCATCGAGAGCCCAAGCCCCGTGCCGCGGCCCATCTCCTTGGTCGTGAAGAACGGTTCGAACAACCGCTCGCGCACTTCCGGCGTCATACCACTTCCGGTATCGATGACGCGGAGCACGGCATACGCGCCCGGAGCGTGGCGCGCGTCCGCGCCGGCCGCGAACTCGACGTTCGCCGTCTCGATCGTCAACGTACCGCCGGCCTGCCCTATCGCATCGCGGGCATTGAGCGCCAGGTTGAGCAGCACCTGTTCCATCTGGCCGGGATCGACGCGCACGATCGCGAGGTCGGGCTCGAGCCGCGTGGTGACCGCGATCGACTCGCCGAGCAGCCGCTGGAGGATGCGCGCGAGATCGGTGACCACGGTGTTCAGGCTCAGCGCCTCGGGGCGCATCACCTGGCGCCGGCTGAACGCCAGCAACTGGCGCGTGAGCGTGGCAGCGCGGTCGGTGGCCTTGCAGATCTCCAGCACGTCGGCCCGTCGCGGATCGTCGGCGCGGATGCTCTGGAACAGCACGTCACTGAACCCGCGGATGGCCGTGAGCAGATTGTTGAAATCGTGGGCCACCCCGCCCGCGAGCTGCCCCACGGCTTCCATCTTCTGCACGTGACGCAGGTCCTCTTCCAGGCGCCGCCGTTCCGTGACGTTGCGCGAGACGGCGAGGAAACCCTGCACCGCCCCCGTATCGTCGTCGACGATGGCCTGGTGCGTGGTCTCCAACCACACGTCCTTGCCGTCGTCTCGCTGGACGCGGAACGTGGTGGTCTCGACGCCATGGTGGCCGATCAAACGGCACTGCACGGCCTGCAGCCGCTCGGCATCGCCCGCATCGCAGAGGTCCGCCATCGAACGACCCACGAGCGCCTCGGGATCCATCCCGAGCAGCGACCGGCAGACGGGGGAGACGTACAGAAAGCGTCCGTCCAGCGACATTCGCGCGAGCATGTCCTGCGAATGCTCGGCCAGAAAGCGGTGCCGCTCCTCGCTCTCGCGCAACGCGTCCTCGGCGGCCCGGCGCGCCGTGATATCACGCGCCACGGCCAGCAGCGCCACCACGCGGCCGTCCCTGACCTCAATCTGCACGTTCTGCCCCACCCACACGTCGCGCCCGTCGGCGCGGAGCGCCGGGAACTCCCAGTAGGTCACGGGAATCTGCTGCTTGATCTGGCGCCTGTAGAGTTCGATTCCCTCCATGCGGAAGTCGGGACGCACGAAATCCAGATACGTGCGGCCGACGATCGAGCCCTCACCCATGCCAAGCACGCGCGATGCGATCGGATTGGCGTAGGTGAAGATGCCGCGGGGATCGATGCGATAGATGCCGTCGGTGGCGCTCTCGACGAGCAGTCGGTAACGCTCCTCGCTCTCGCGCAACGACGCGCCGACCCGCTTGCTTTCGGTTATGTCGCGCGACGTGATCGCGATGCCGTCTTCCACCCGCACCACCTGGTGCCGCACCCACTGCGGCGCGCGGTCGGCATCGTGCAGGCGCAGATCCTCGGCAAACGACTCACCCGTGGTCACGACGGCCACGCACCGGTCCAGGAATCCTTCGGCCCGGGCCTGCGGGAGCACCTCGGTGAGCAGATGCCCCGCCAGCTCGTCACGCGAGCGGCCCAGCAGCTCCTCGCCCCGGCGGTTCAGTTCGACCAGGCGAAAGTCCTGCACGGCGCCGTCGGCTCCGCGCGCGGATTCGAGAAGGAAGAACGCGTCGAGGCTCGCAGCGATGGCGCCGCGGAACCGGGTCTCGTCGTTGACAGTCGGTCGCGAAGGCACGGAGGCGTCGGAGGGGGCGGCAAATTCGGGTGAATCGTTCGCCCGCCGGTCGGTGTGGGTCAACCGGCGGGCGCCGAGCCCTATAATACCATCAACGGGTGCACGGCGCGCGGGGCGCCATCCCGTGGAGGAGGTGCGATGGGACGACCAGGAAGCCGCCGTCCGGCGACGCCGTGGAGCTTGTTGGCGGCAGCGCTGCTGCTCTGTCCCGCGCCGTCGCGCGCCCAGCTGGCGCCGCGAGACTCGTCGCGCGTGGCGCGCGCCGCCCGCGACGCCCAACGCGACTTCGAGTGGCACCGGCGCTCGAACCTGCAATGGACTTCGGGGGGATCGGGCGGCACCTGCGACGCGCGCATCGGCCGCTTCTGCTACTGGCACGGCACGACACCCGACAGCGCGCCGCCCGAGGCGGTGACCATCACACGCGCTCGCGACCGGCTGCTGGCCCAACTCGATACGGCGGCCCAGCGGTTGCCTGGAGACGGATGGATTGCCGGCCAGCGGGTTCGCTACTTTCTCGAAGCGGGGCGCCGAGACTCGGCACTCGCCGCGGCGCGCGCCTGCGCGGCCGACGCATGGTGGTGCGAGGCCCTGCGCGGGCTCGTGCTCCACGTCGACGGCCGCTACGCGGCCGCGGAGTCCACCTACGATCGCGCGTTGGCCGAGATGCCGGACAGCACGCGCTGCGCATGGACCGATCTATCCGTGCTGCTCGATGGCCGCGCCGCCGACCGCTATCGGGCGCTGAGCTGCGACGAACGCGGGGCCCTCGACGCCCGGCTCTGGTGGCTGGCCCAGCCGTTCTATTCGCTGGGCGCGAACGACCTCCGCACCGAGCACTTCGCACGCCTGACGATCGTCCGCATCGCCAGGGAATCCGTGTGGCCGGTGGCGGCGTCATGGGACACCGACGAGCACGACCTGATCGTGCGCTACGGATGGCCACGCTGGTTCGAGCGCGTCCGGCCGGTGCTCGACGCCGATCCCAACTACTCGGTCATGGGGCACGACCCGCAGCCGAGCTTCGCGTTCTTCCCCGACGGCCGGCTCATTGATTCGGTCTATCAAGCGGTACCGGGCGATTGGGACCTGACCGCCTATCGAGCCCAAACGCGTTACGCGCCGGCGTACACGGCCTCGGTCCCGCGGGTGCCGGTGCTGCTGTCGCGGTTCGAGCGCGGTGATTCCGCCGTCATCGTCGCCGCGTACGACGCCTCGGACGACACCCTGCTGGTGCGCCATCCGTTCGATGCCGCGCTGGTGGTGACACCAGACGAACGGCAGTACTTCACGTCCCGTCAGGCCGCCGCGCCCCGCACGGGAGCACTGATCGCCAACGTCCCGCGGCTGGCGGCGATCGCAAGCGTCGAACTCCTGGACACAGCCCAGCGCGCCGCCGGGAGAACGCGCGAGGCGGTCGCGCCCCTGCCCACCGGCCCGGAGTTGCGGCTCTCCGACGTATTGCTCTTCCGGCCCGACCCCACGGCGCCAATGCCGCAGACGCTTGCCGAAGCGGCGCGGACCGCGCTCGTTTCGGTGGCGGACACGACGCGCGCGCTGGGATTGTACTGGGAGGTGTACGGGCGCATTAACGCCGGCGAGCCGGTGAACGTCTCATTGACCATCGAGCGCACGGGGATGGGGTGGTGGCAGCGGGCACGCCAGTGGCTGCGAGTGGGAGGCGGCAGTGCGCCGATCGCCCTCCGCTGGCATGACGCGGCCCGGGCGGGCCAACCGGCGATGCGCCGCGCGGTATCGGTGGACCTGTCGCGGCTGGATGGCGGCACGTACGCGCTGAGGCTCGAGGTTGAGACTTCGAGCGGAAGGAAGGCGGAAACCGGGCGAACGCTGGACATCCGGCGATAGCGCCGGCCTGCCGCCCTCTGGACGGCGGCGGGCCATTGAGGCACTGTGAATGCGCGCGTCGCGTTCAACGGCGCCGGGTTGGAATTCGTAGCATCGACAAGAAACGAACGGCCGGGGGCTAGCGCGAACCCGGCCGCCTGATTTTCGATCATGCCGGCTGCCCGTCCCCCCTTAACCGTCCGCCCGCCCGATGACTTCAGAAGAACTGCAACAGATCACGACTGCCATGAACGCGGTACGATCGATCGTACGCGCGCTCCGCGTGTCGTCCCGGATGATCGAGAGCAAGATGGGCATCAGCGGCGCGCAGCTGTTCGTGCTGCAGCAGCTGGCCGACCGGCCGGCGCACTCGTTGAACGAACTCGCCGATCGCACGGCCACGCACCAGAGTTCGGTGTCGGTGGTCGTGCGCCGCCTCGTGGACCACGGCTACGTATCGCGGACCGCGGCGGACGCCGACCGGCGGCGCGTCGAGCTGGCCCTCACCGACAAGGGGCACCGCCTGCTCGAGCACGCCCCCACCACCGTGCCCGTGAAACTGCTGCGCGGCGCGCGCGCGCTGAGTGCCGAAACCCGAAAGGCGCTGGCCGAGCACCTCCAGGAGTGGGTGCGCGCATCGGGCATCGAAGACACCGCCCCGCCCTTGCTCGGCGACGATACCGACATCGCCAGCGGGTAGCTCACTCGGGATCCCAGGCCGGCAACAATAGCGAGAACACGCTTCCGCCGCCCACGCGCGCGGCGTACTGCACCACGCCGCCCTGCGCCCGCGCAAGCCGTTGGGCGATGGAGAGACCGAGGCCCGCCCCCCCGTCATTGGCCGCCGCGGGCGGCCGGTAGAACGGCTCGAAGATCTGGTTCACCTCGCTGGGCGGCACGCCGGGGCCCCGGTCGGCCACGGAGAACCGGAGTTGGTCGCCCTGCCGCGTCGCCGCGAGGTCCACGGGCGTGGCCGCGGGCGCGTAGCGCAACGCATTCTCCACCAGATTGCTCAGGATGCGCAGCGTGTGCACGAAGTCGAACATGCCGAACAGCGCCGGTTGTGACAGGTCGAGAGTGGTCACCACGCGCCTGCCGCGGGCCGCGCCGGAAAACTGGCGCACCACGGCGCCGATCACGTCTTCGGCGGAGTTCAACTCGGTGTTCGTACGGAACGTGCCGCCCTTGATGCGCGACAGGTCGAGCAGGTCATTGACCAACCCCGAGAGCCGGTCGGCCTGTTCCTCGATGACCATGGCGTTCTCGTCGCCCCGGAGCGCCGCGTCCTGGGCCAGCGCCTTGATGGTGGTGAGCGGTGTACGGAGGTCGTGGCTCACCGTGGCGAGCAGGATGTCTTTGAGACGGTTCGCTTCGCGCAGCCCTTCGGCGTGCGCCGCCTCGCCCTCGAGCCGCATACGCTCCACGCCCAGGGCCGCGTAGTACGTGAGTGCTTCGAGAAACTCGTCTTGCGCCCGGTCGAGCATGATATCGGTGGGGTGGTAGAGGCGCAGCCGGCCCACGGCGTCGCCGTGCGCCGTGAGCGGCAGGACGCGCGTGTGCGCGCCGTCGGCCGGCGGCCAGGCACCGGCGTGCGCCACCTCCGATTGCTCGACGCCCAGCACCCGATCGATGGCGCACGAGTCCACACGCAGTTCGTCGCGGATGACGCGGGCGATCGCACCGAGCGCCCGCTCCGGTGTCCCCGCGTTGAGTGTTTCCGACCCGAGGTGGGAGAGCCGCGTCACCTCGTCGGCCCGGCGGCTCGCCTCCACCGCCTCGGCCTGGGCGCGCGCCAGCAGTTCGGTAGTCGTGACCGACGTGGCCAGGAACGCGAACAGCATCACCAACTCCAGCGGCTTGCCCACCCCAAGCGTGTCGTACGGCTGCTGGAAGAAATAATTGATGAACACGAACCCCACGCACGCCATCAGGAAGCCGAACCCGCGGCCTCCTCCCACGCTCCCGCCGAGCACGACCAGCAGGTACGCCAGCACGACGTGCGCTTGATCGATGTCGGGGCGCATGCGCGCCATCGCGAACGTGACGAGCAGCAGCAGCAGCGTCCACAATACCCGTCCGCCGAGCGACGGACGATGGACGGTGCTATGCGCTTTGCTCGAAACGGTAGCCGACACCGGGCTCCGTGATGATGAGTTGTGGGCGCGACGGATCCTGTTCGATCTTCCGTCGCAGGTTGGTGATGTGTACGCGAAGGTACTGCTGCGGGTTGCCGAACGCACGCCCCCACACGGCGTCGAAGATCTGTTGGTGGGTGAGCGTGCGCCCCGATGCCGTCGCGAGGCTGCGCAGGATCTCCCACTCGATGGGCGTGAGGTGGATGGCACCCGCGCCGCGAGAGACGCGGCGCCGCACGAGGTCGATCGTCAGCCCGTCGACCGTGATCGTCGAGGCGTGCGACGGCGCCGACAGCGATTGGAACCGGCGCAGGTGCGCCCGCACGCGGGCCGAGAACTCGAGCGTGCTGAAGGGCTTGGTGATGTAGTCATCGGCGCCGAGATTGAGCAGCGCCACCTTCTCCTCTTCCCCGTGGCGCGCCGTGAGCACGACGATGGGCATCGTGCCCCAACGGCGTACTTCGCGGCAGACGTCGGCGCCCGCCATGTCGGGCAGCCCGAGGTCGAGCACGATGAGGTCCGGCGTGGTGGCGGCGGCCTGATCGATGCCCTCGCGCCCCGTGGCGACCTCGACCACGTGATCGGTGAGATCGCGGAGCGCGTTGCGCACAGCGCGCCGGATGTGGACTTCGTCATCGATGACCAACAGGGTCGGCTGGCCAACGGCTTCGGATAGGGGAGTATCGACGGTAGTCACGGGTGTGTCTCCTCACGGGCAGAAATCCAACCTGCGTTCTCTACACCAAATGGACCCCCGGGTCCCGGCCCGCGCCACAAAGGCGATGTGAAGTCGCCCGCCGGGGGCCGGCCGGCGCGCGATCGGGCCCGGCCCGAGCGCGGGCGGTTGCGGTGCGGGGGTCGTCGCGTTCAGTTCAGGCGTCGTACCCGTCCTCCCGACCCCTGCGCGACCGCAAACTGGAGACCCACCGACATGTCGAAAGCCGCCGCTGCCGCCACCCTGGTGCTCGCGCTCAGCGCTCCATCAGTGCCGCGGCAGAGTACCACGCCGGCGCCGCTCGTTCCGCCGAGCACGTACCAGGAGCTCCACCGGCGGTTCGTCGGCCCCTTCCGCGCCGGCTGGGCGACGATGGCCGAGGGCGTGCCGGGCGAGCCCAACACCTTCTATTTCGGCGCGGCGGGAGGCGGCGTCTGGAAGACCACCGACGCCGGCCGGACGTGGCACGGCCTGCTGCAGCACGAGGGGGCGTCGGCGGTGGGCGCGCTCGCCATCGCGCCATCCAGTCCGAACGTCATCTACGTGGGCACCGGTGAGGTCGCGGCACGGTACGATATCGCCGCAGGCGACGGTGTGTACCGCTCCGACAACGGCGGCGAGAGTTGGACCAACGTCGGCCTCGCGGCCACGCACCACATCGGCCGCATTCTGGTCGATCCGCGCGACCCCAATCGCGTGCTCGTCGCCGCCCTGGGTCACGTGTTCGGCCCCAACGCAGAGCGCGGGGTGTATCTGAGCACCGACGGCGGCAAGCACTGGAACCCCGTGCTGCAAGTCAACGACGCCACCGGCGCCGTGGACCTCGCCTGGGATCCCGAGCACCCCGCGGTGGTGTACGCCGCCATGTGGCAGATGCGCATGCACCCGTGGATGGACTACTTCATGCCGCAGTCGGGGCCCGGCTCCGGTATCTACAAGAGCACCGACGGTGGTGAGCACTGGGGCCGGCTCACCGGCGGCCTCCCGTCGTCGAACGTCGGACGCGTGGGCCTGGCGGTGGCTCGCGGGAGCGGTGGCGACGTGGCCTACGCCTCGATCGCGCTCGAGGGGTCGACGCTCACCACGGCGCCCGCCGCGCACGACGCCAGCGGGCTCTACCGCACCGACGACGGCGGCGCTCACTGGCGCCTCGTGAACGGCGACCCGGCGCTGGCCAGCAGCTACTTCGGACGGGTCACGGTGGCGCCGAACGATCCCAACACGGTGTACGTGATGGGCCAGTCTATCCGGCGCTCCACCGACGGCGGCAAGACGTTCGAGTTCTTCAAAGGCGCGCCGGGCGGCGACGACTACCACTTCCTGTGGATCGACCCGCGCGACCCGACGCACATGATCTCGGGCGCCGATCAGGGCGCGGCGGTCACGGTGAACGGCGGCGCCAGTTGGTCGAGCTGGTACAATCAGCCCACCGGGCAATTCTACCACCTGGCCGTGGACGATCGCTTCCCGTATCGCATCTACAGCGGTCAGCAGGACAACGGCACGGTGGAGCTCTGGAGCCGCGGCCCCTATGGCGTGGTCGACGAACGCGACTGGCACCCGGTGGGCGGCGACGAGCGTGACTACATGGTGCCGAAGCCGGGGGCGCCCGACACGGTGTTCGGCACCGGGCTGGGCGGGCACATGTCGCGGTTCGACGAGGTCACGCGGCAGTCGGCCGAGGTCTCGCCGTGGCCGGTGTCCACATACGGCGCCTATCCGCTCGATGTGAAATACCGCTACACGTGGATCACGCCGATGGCGTTCTCGCCCCTGCCCCCGCACACGATGTACCTGGGGGCGCAGAAGCTGTTCGCATCGGACGACGACGGCGACCACTGGCGGACGATCAGCCCCGACCTGAGCGCGAAGAAGGCCGGAGTACAGGACTGCGCCGACGCCGACCTCGCGCGCGCGCGCGACTGCGGGTTCGGCGTGATCTTTTCCATCGCGCCGTCGCCAGTCGCGCGCGGCACGATCTGGGTGGGCACCGACGACGGAATGATTCGCGTAACGACCGACGGCGGCGCCCACTGGCGCAACGCCACCCCCGCTCTGGTGCCGGCGTGGGCCCGCATCGACAACGTCGAGCCGTCGCCGTTCGACACGCGTACGGCATATGCGTCCGTGGATATGCACCGCATGGACCGCGACGCGCCGCTCGTCATCCGCACGACGGACGGGGGCAAGACCTGGCAGTCGATCTCCGACGGCATCCCGGCCGACGAATTCGTGATGGTCGTGCGCGCCGATCCGGCCAAGCGCGGCCTGCTCTACGCCGGCACGAGCCGCACGGTGTACGTGTCGTTCGACGACGGCGGGCACTGGCAGCCGCTGTCGCTCAATCTGCCCACCACCTGGTACCGCGATCTGCTCGTGCACGACGGTGACCTGATCGCCGCCACGCAGGGCCGCGGCATCTGGATCCTGGACGACGTGGAGCCGTTGCGCGAGGCGGCGGCCGCGGCCGCTCGTCCGGCCCATCTGTTCGCGCCGCTGACGGCGACGCGGCTCCGGAACGATGAGAACCGGGACACGCCCTGGCCGCCCGGGACGCCGGTGGCGAAGAATCCGCCCACCGGCGCCGTGCTCGATTACTGGCTGGCGAGCGAGGCGAACGGCCCGGTGACGCTCACCGTTCGCGACGCAGCGGGCCGCGTCGTGCGCACGTTCTCGAGCGGCGATTCCGCCGAGCATCTGCCCTCATCGCAATACTTCGAGAACGGGTGGCTGGGGCCCGAACCCACGGTGTCGGCCGCCGCCGGCATGCATCGATTCGTGTGGGACCTGCGCTATCGACGCCCCGACGCGCTCTCGTACGACTACTCCATCGCGGGGGTGTGGCACGAAGGCACCCCGCTCGATCCGCGCGGCCCCCTGGCGCTGCCCGGCCGCTACACGGTGACCCTGGGGGTGAGCGGCGCGACGTACACGGAGCCGCTCACGGTGCGGATGGATCCACGCGTGCACGTGGCCGAAGCCGCGCTCCGCGCGCAGTTCGCCCTGGCGCAGGCAGTGGATTCGACGCTCGGCCGCGCAGTGGCGGCGCACCGCGAGATCACGAATCTGCTCGCCGGTCGGAAGGCCACGCTGCCGGCCGCCGCCGTCGATTCCCTCAACGCCATTGCCGACGGCGGCATGCCGAGCCTGTCGTCGGTGGCCGCTGTGCTCAGCAGTCTGGCGACGGCGGCGGTGGCGGCCGATGCCGCGCCCACGCAGGGCGAACAGGCGGTGTTGCGGGAGTACACCCGCCAGCTCGACGCGCTGCTCGCGCGGTGGAAGGCACTGGGCGTGCGAAGTCAGCGGTGACTTCGCGCGCCGGTTGCCGCCGACTTCAGCGCGTGCGCGCGCGGATGTCGGCGAGTTGCAGACGCAGGTCCTGATTGGCCTTGAGAATGTCGGCCAGCAGGTCCGCGGCCGGACCGTCATCCACCACCGTCGGCTCGGGGCCGAAGCGCTTGTTCATCCCCATGTGGCGCGTGGGATCGATGCGCACCTCGTGCGGCAGGATCAGATCGGCTTTGCCGTCCATGACGCGGACGGCGAAGAACTTCTTGCCTTCCTTCTCCATGTAGCCGAAGTGGATTCCGGTGGCTTCTTTCGGCCACGGCGGGAGGTTGTGCGTTTTGCCGTCGGTACCGACGAACGTCGTGGCGCCGGTCTTGAGCTGCGAGAAGTTCGGGTCGAAGGCACCGTGGTACATGAGCGCGTGTTTCATTCCGGGTCTCGGTTTGGAGTGGGCACGGGTTATGGATGCTTCTCGGTATCGCGCAGGTGGGTGAGCCGCTGCTTCACGTTTGCCACCTGGGGTTGGAGGTCGGAATCGGCGTTCTTCCACAGCTCGACGAATTTCGAATAATAGTTGGCGGCCTCGCCAGGGTTGCCCTGGGCCTCGTATAGCTCGCCGAGGCTCTTGTACACGAAGGCGAGTTCGTCGCCGTCGGGGGTCATGGCGAACGCGTACGGGGTGTCCAGATAACGGTGAAATTCGGCGATCGCCGAATCGGGCATGTTGGCCTGGTCGAACGCCATGCCGAGCGTGACGGCCACGCACTTCGCGCAGTCGCTAGCCGGCCCGTCGGGGAGCGAATCGGCGGCGCGGAATTCGCGAACGGCGTCGAGCGGGCGCTTCTCGGCCAGCGCGACGTAGCCGAGCGCGGAATGGCGCGCGGGTTGGTCGACGCGGAGAATGCTCGTATCCCGTATCTCGGATTGCATCTGTGCGAGCAGCGCCCGCGCCTGATCGGGGCGGCCGGCCATGGCGTAGATCTGGGCCAACTGCGCGTACGGCCGGACCTCCGCCGGAAGGGTTCGCAACGGCGTGGCGGCGATCGCGGCATCGAGCGTGTGGACGGCCCGCGCCGGCTGACCGCGGAACCAGGCGTCGAACATCGCCGACTCCGCCGAATCCAGGAGCAC